>DAOUJB010000242.1:0-14529 GCA_034423155.1 Anaerolineae bacterium
TTGCGCAGTTGGGCGGGCACGATCGGCGTTTTGCATTTGATATGCGGGAAGAAGTTCGCATAGCGCTTGCTGACGCCGCCGCCAATAATGTACAAGTCGGGCGTGATCAGCGCCTCCAGGTATTGCAGATATTCCGAGACGCGTTTGCCCCACTGCTTCCAGGTGTAGCCCTTTTGCTCGCGAGCGCGGTCTGATGCGCGCGCTTCGGCATCTTTGCCACGGATGATCAGATGTCCCAACTCCGTGTTGGGCACCAATTTGCCATTCACGAACAAAGAGCTGCCTATCCCGGTGCCCAGCGTCAGGATGACGACCAGGCCGTCCATGCCTTTGCCAGCGCCGAACTTCATCTCGGCGATGCCAGCCGCGTCGGCGTCATTCATCAGCAGCACGGGATTATTCGTGTGTTGCCTAAGCAGCGCAGCCGCGTCTGTGCCGATCCAGCTTTTGTCTACATTGGCGGCGGTCAGCGTGACGCCGCGCTTGACCACGGCGGGAAAAGTGCAGCCGATCGGCGCATCCCAGTCGAAATGGCTGGATATCTTGGCGACGACTTTGGCGACAGAAACCGGGTCGGAGGGCTGTGGCGTGGGAATGCGCAGGCGGTCGCTGACGAAGTCGCCCTTGTCAATATCGACTAGCGCGCCTTTGATGCCCGAGCCGCCGATATCAATACCCAGGATCTCCATTGTGCGCGCCTTTCGTCCGCAATCTGCCGGGGCAAGTTTACCACAGGCGATTGTGGTCGCAGGTGGTCGAATCGTGCGAAAAAGACTATAATGACAGCAGATTGACAGGCACGAGGTGCGGATATGCGCGCGATATGCACAATTGTCTCTGTGGCGCTGCTGCTGATGTTGAGTACGGCGGCCGCAGCCCAGACCACTTGTTTGCCCAATGGTTGTGGCGTGCCCGGCAGCACGATCGAAACGCACCGCTATCCCAATGTGCGTTCGCTGCCTGTTGACGACGAACTGCTGGGCGACCGCGATTATCGCCAGGTCAATGGTTCGCTCGCCATTTACAGCGCGCCCGAAAGCCCAGAACCCGACAGCTTTGGCGAAGGCTATACCTTTGTCACTGTGCTGGAAGAGCACGGCGAATGGGCGAAGGTCGGCGAAGGTCAGTGGGTGCGCACAAGCGATCTGGGCGAAAGCTTCACGCCTTCTCGATTTGCTGGCGCTTTGCTGCCGCTGGATGGCAACCTGCCTTTCACCGTCGCCTGGACATTGACGCATCTGCGCGGCTCGAAGACGCCCGGCGGTCCGGAAGCCGCCGACAATCAATTCCTCTATCGCTACAGCCGCGTCTATATTTATGCCACCATGCAGGTCGATGGCTACGACTGGTATCAGATCGGGCACAACCAGTGGGTGCATCAATTCAAAGTGGCGAAGATCTTGCCGCAGGCGCGCCCGGCGGAAGTCGATACGCACAAGTGGATCAGCGTCGATCTTTATGAACAGGTGGCCATCGCCTACGAAGGCGAAATGCCGGTCTTCGCGACGCTGGTGTCTTCGGGCTTGGCCGACTGGCCGACCAACGAAGGTATTTTCCATGTCTATGTGCGCTTCGAGCGTACTTTGATGAGCGGCGCGTATAGCCAGCCCGATTTCTATTACCTGCAAGAAGTGCCCTGGACGATGTATTACGATGACCAAATCGCCCTGCATGGCGCCTATTGGCACGATGGCTTTGGCTATCGGCGCAGCCATGGCTGTGTCAACCTGGCCATCACCGATGCGCACTGGCTCTTCCAGTGGTCGGAAAGCGAATATGACTATCGGGCTGCCGACTACACCGGTCCCGCCGTGTATGTGTATTCCAGCGGCGACTACGATTGAGGCTCGCTAGACAGCCAGCGCTTCGTCCGCCAAGCGAAATTGCTCAATATAACCCTGCGCCGCCAGCAACTCGGCATTGAGGATGCTGCAGCCGGCCGCTCCGCGGATGGTGTTGTGCGAAAGCGAGGCGAACTTGTAACCCAGTATGGGACATTCGCGCAGCCGGCCGATGCTGGTGGTCATGCCTGCGCCGGCATCGCGGTCGCGGCGGGGCTGCGGGCGATCGATCTGCGTTAGGTATTGCAGCGGGAAGCGTGGCGCGCTGGGCAATTCTGGCACGGGCGGCAGGGCTTGGCAGGTTTCCCAATCGTCGATGATGTCGGCGATCGTCGGCTGCTGTTCGAGCTCGACCGAGATATTGACCAGGTGCGCGTCGACCACGGGCACGCGCGTGCAGGTGGCGCTGACGACCATATCCAGCTCGGCAATGCCGACGCCCGTGAATGCGCCCAGCATCTTGCGCGATTCGGTTTCCATCTTTTGTTCGTCGCTGGGCACCCAGGGGATGA
This sequence comes from Anaerolineae bacterium, assembly GCA_034423155.1. GTDB lineage: Bacteria > Chloroflexota > Anaerolineae > Aggregatilineales > Phototrophicaceae > UBA6055. The sequence goes on from DAOUJB010000242.1 coordinate 2,354, forward strand.
CATTGTCGATGATGTCCATGGACGATACGCCGGGATAACCCGCGCCGCTGATCGCTTGCTCGCTGACCAGATGCAGGCGGCGGATGCCATATTTGACGAGCGGCTTCAGCGCCATGACGACGGGCATCACCGTGCAATTGGAATTGGCGATCAATGCGCCGGTTGTCCAGCCGCGCTGCCGACGCTGCAAGCCGATCAAACCTGTGTGCTCGGCATTGACCTCGGGCAGCAGCAGCGGCACATCGGGCAGCATGCGATTGGCGGAGGCGTTGGTGCAAACGACATGCCCCGCCGCCGCCAGTGCCAGTTCTCGCGTTTGCGCTGCTTCTTTGGGCAAAGCCGAAAAAACCAGTGGAGACCGCAGCGGGTCGTCCAGCGCCTTCACAACCAGATTTGCGACATCGGCGGGCGGATTGCCATTCAGCACCCAGTGCGCCGCATCGGCATAGCGGCGGCCCGCGCTGCGCACAGAACCGACGACTTCGCGCACCTGGAACCAGGGGTGGTCTTCCAGCAGTTGGACAAAGCGCTGCCCCACGGCGCCGGTCGCGCCCAATATCGCTACATCGAGTTTTTGCATTTGTCTGGCACCTGCCTTACATGCCGACTGTGCCCGAGCGCACAGCCGGATACGATCCCAACATCTTCACAAACGAGGTCAACTGCAGCAGCTGCATCAGCAATTCCTGGCAGCGCTGTTCTTGCCAATGTCCTTCGAAGTCCAGGTAAAAGAGCGGCTCCCAGGGGCGGTTGCGGCGCGGCCTAGATTCGAGCTTGGTCAAGTTCAGGTCGCGCTTGGCGAATTCGCCTAGGCATTCATAAAGCGCGGCGGGACGATTACGCGTGGCGAACACGATGGAAGTCTTGTTGTAGTCGCCGGGCGGCGGGTCGCCATGGCCCATCAGCAGAAAGCGCGTGTAATTGAAAGGTTCGTCTTCTATTTCGCTGGCCAGCACATCCAGCTCGTACAATTCCCCCGCCAGCAGCGAAGCGATAACAGCGACGCCCGGCTCGGGCGACTTCGCCAGGTCTTGTGCCGCGCCAGCTGTGTCGTACCAGCCAAAGGGCTCAAAGCCATTGCGTTTTAAGAAGCGCTCGCATTGCATCAGCGCTTGCGGATGGCTGCGCACTTGCCGGATGTCTTGCATGGTCGTGCCCGGGCTGGCCAGCAGGTTGTGATGCACATGCAAGATCACTTCCGCCTGGATGCGCACATCGTGGTCGAGCAGCATTTCGTATGCGCCAGCCACCGAACCAGCCAGCGCATTTTCCACCGGCAGCAGGCTGTATTCGACAGCACTGGTTTGCAGCGCGTCGAAGAGATGATTGAAATCTTGACTGGGGATGGGCTGCACATCATCGCCAAAATGCTGACGAACGGCGATTTCGGAATTAGCGCCGGGAATGCCCTGATAAGCAACTTTCGTCATGCTCAGCTTGCCTCGTTCTGCGTGCAGGTTTCGCATCATAACCGAAAGGCGGCGCGCATAAAAGTGTCCAGCTTGCAACACATTTTTGGCGCGCGCGTATACTAGGATGAAGGAGCCAGACTATGAAGGAGCGATCATGACGAACGAACCGCGCTTTGATCCGCTGCGCGATATCCAGCAAATCGGCGAGCAAATCACGCGCCAGGTCGAAAAAGGCATCCGCGCCGTAACCAGCAATCCCGAGCAGCTGCATGTCGATATGTACGAGGCGGATCGGCATCTGTACATCAGCACGCAAGCCATAGACGGGCTGATCAAAGAGAGCATCGATATCAGCCTGGAATCCAACATCCTGACGATCAGCGTGCAGACCGAGCCAGAGCCGACTCCCACCTCGGCGCGTTTCTTGCTGCAAGAGCGGCGCTTTGGTCCTATCACGCGCGAGATTGAGTTGTCGGTGCCGGTCAAGGCGCAAGAAGCGCGCGCCAAGGTCGAAAGCGGCAGCCGCCTGCTCATCACCTTGCCAATTGATGAAGGCGTCTATGGCAACATCACCGTGACGCCGGTGGAATGAAGGTCCCGTTCAAGCCAGCTGTTGACGGAGATGACCCATCTCGGCGCGGTATTCAGCTGCTGCGCCGATGAAAGCGTCAAAGAGCGGGTGCGGGCGATTGGGTCGACTGAGAAACTCGGGATGGAATTGGCAGCCCAGCATAAAGGGATGGTCTTGCAACTCGGCGATCTCGACCAAAATGCCATCGGGGCTTAGACCGCTAAAAGCCACGCCGCCCTGCAGGAAGGCTTCGCGGTAGGCGTTGTTGAATTCAAAGCGGTGACGGTGGCGCTCCATGACTTGCGGCCTTGCATAGGCCGAAGACGCCAAGGAATTGCTTTGCAAGACGCAGGGATATTCGCCCAGCCGCATCGTGCCGCCCATATCGGTGATGGCGCGCTGCTCCAGCATCAGGTCGATGACCGGGTGCGGCGTGCTGACATCGAATTCAGAACTGTTGGCGTCATCCATGCCGAGCACATTTCTGGCGTATTCGATGCACATGACTTGCATGCCCAAGCACAAGCCCAGATAGGGCACTTTGTTCTCGCGCGCATGGGCGGCCGCGATGATCTTGCCTTCGATGCCGCGATAGCCGAATCCGCCCGGCACGACGATGCCATCCAGCGCTTCCAGCTCGTCGAGCCGCTTGCCTTTTTCCAGCTCGCCAGAATGTATCCAGCAGATTTCGACAGATTGGCTGCGCTGAATCGCGGCGTGCACGAGCGATTCCTTGACCGACATATAGGCATCGTGCAGTTCGACATATTTGCCGACGATGCCGATGCGCACGCGCCCGGTCGAGTGGCTGCTGCGCCTGACGATGCCGCGCCAGGCGTCTAGGTCGGGCGGCTGGGATTGCAGGCGGAAGCGCTCGCAGATGAAATCGCCCAGGCCGCTGGCTTCGATCATCAGCGGCACAGCGTAGATGCTGTCGGTGGTCTCGAGCGGGATGACGGCATTTTCGTCCACATCGCAGAAGAGCGCGATCTTGTTGATGATGTCTTGATTCACCGGGTGGTCGGTGCGAGCGATGATCACATTGGGCTGGATGCCGATGCCCCGCAATTCGCGGACGCTGTGCTGGGTTGGTTTGGTCTTTAGCTCGCCAGTCGCGCCGATGTGTGGCAAGAAGGTCACATGCACATTGAGCGTATCGCGGCGTCCAAACTCGGTGCGCAGTTGACGAAGCGCCTCCAGGAAGGGCAGGCTTTCGATATCGCCGGCTGTGCCGCCCACCTCGACTATGACGACATCGGCATCGGTGCGCTTGCCCAGCAGCTTGATGCAGCGCTTGATTTCGTTGGTGATATGCGGCACGACCTGGATAGTCCCGCCCAGGTAATCGCCCTTGCGTTCTTTTTCTATGACAGTGAGGTACACCTGCCCCGCCGTCACATTGGACAAGCGGCTGACTGGCTCGTCCACGAAACGTTCATAATGTCCCAGGTCGAGGTCGGTCTCCGCGCCATCGGAAGTCACGAAAACTTCGCCGTGCTGATAGGGATTCATCGTGCCGGGATCGACGTTAAGGTAGGGGTCGAGCTTTTGGATCGCGACTTTCAATCCGCGCGCTTTCAAAATGCGCCCGATAGACGCGACAGTCAGACCTTTGCCCACCGAGCTGACGACGCCGCCCGTACAGAAGATGTATTTCGGTGTCACGCGCTCATCCTGTCACTCGTCATGTCAATAGCTTGCGCAAGTCTTCGCGGGCTGCGCGCATATCCAAAAAGAGCAAGCCAAGCGTCGCATCCGCGCTTGCCAGCACAGTCAGCAGGCGATTCTCGTCCAGTCCCTGCAACAGCACATATCCCGCCCGCCCTTTGATGAAGACCTGCTCCAGCGCGCCACGGCCCAGCTCCGAAGCGATGCGTTCGCCCAGCGCCAGCATGGCCGCGCTCATTGCGGCGATACGCTCCTCGGACAAGTCGTCGGGCAGCGAAGCCGCGATTATCAGACCTTCCACGCTGACCAGCGCCGCGGCTTCTGCGCCGGGAGTCGCTGCGCGCAGGCTGTCCAGGCGCTGTATAAGTGGCTCGACATTGGCGGCTGACACGGCGATTTACCTATTCTGTTGGCTGCCAATTGCGCTGCTGCGTGGCTGTGCGACTCTGCGCCGCGCATCGCCATCATTATAGTTTTTATGCGACGCAAAACAAGACGAATGGCGGGCAATGTTAATCGCCACTCGCAGCCGATACAAACAAAGCAGATTTCGCTATACTGGACGAAGTTTCGCGGAAATCGGACAGAAGTGCATGAGCGAAAATCCTAGAACAGCGAGGCGCACCGCGCGCGCGCAGCCAACTGCCAGCTCGGTGCAAGAAGTCGCCGAGCGCATTGTGAGCGCGGTCAGCCAAGTGATATTGGGCAAGCGCAACGAGATCCGCCTGACCACATTGGGTATGCTGTGCCGCGGGCATCTGCTGCTGGAAGATATCCCCGGCGTTGGCAAGACGATGATGGCGAAGTCCTTGGCCAAAGCCGTGGGCTGCAGCTTCAGCCGCATCCAGTTCACGCCCGACATGCTGCCTTCGGATATCACGGGCGTTTCGATATTCAATCCGAAGTCGCGCGAATTCGAGTTTCGCGCGGGGCCGATCATGGCGCAGATCGTGCTGGCGGACGAGATCAACCGCGCCACCCCCAAGACGCAATCGGCTTTGCTGGAAGCCATGGAAGAGGGGCAGATGACTGTCGATGGCGTCACCTACCGCCTCAGCAACCCTTTTCTCATCATGGCCACGCAAAACCCGATCGAATACGAAGGCACTTTTCCTTTGCCCGAGGCGCAGCTCGACCGCTTTTTGATCCGCATCAAGATTGGTTATCCGCAGCCGCAGGACGAGTTGCGCGTCCTCGCCTCGCAGCAATACCAGCATCCCCTGCAAAACCTGCAGCAGGTTGTCAGCCTGCAAGAACTGCTGGGCGTGCAGCAAGCCATCAAGGATGTCTATGTGGCGAAAGAGGTGCAGCAGTACATTATCAACTTGATCACGGCTTCGCGGCGGCACAGCGATGTCTATCTGGGCAGCAGTCCGCGCGGGTCGCTGGCGCTATTCCGAACGGCGCAGGCGCGGGCAGCCATGAGCGGGCGCGACTTTGTCATCCCCGATGATGTCAAGGCGCTGGCGGAGGTCACGCTGGCGCACCGCATCATCGTGGGACCGGCGGCGCGCATCAAAAATATCACCTCACGCACGATCGTCCAGGATATCCTGGGCGCAACGCCGGTGCCGGGCGCATCGGTTCGCTGAGCCCCATGCCGGTCGACCGCCGACGAGCCCTTTACCTGTTGGCTGCGGTCAGCCTGCTAATCGCGCTGTTCACCGGGCGCGCCATCCTGTTCAGCATCGCCTGGCTGGTGGGGGCTTTGCTGCTGCTTGCGCGCTGGTGGACCTGGCAGTCTCTGCGCGGGATCGCCCTGCGCCGCCGCACACGCAGCCGCCGATCACAAGTTGGGCGCGTCTTCCGCGAGAGCTTCAGCCTGCGGGCGACCAGTTGGCTGCCCAAGCTCTGGATGGAGATTCACGACCATTCCACGCTGCCCGGGCATCGCGCCAGCCATGTCGTGCCCAGTCTGTTGGGCAGGCGCGAATATAGCTGGACAGCCGAGACAGTCTGCTCGGTGCGTGGCGAATTCTTGCTGGGTCCCGTTACGATCATCAGCAGCGATCCTTTCGGTTTGTTCATGTCGCCGCGGCGTTTGGGCGCGACCGAGGAGCTCATCGTCTATCCACGGGTAGTCGATATCCGGCGCGTGCTGCTGCCGGTTGGTTATCTTTCTGGCGGCGATGCCCAGCGACAGCTCACGCACCAGATCACCACCAATGCGAGCAGCATTCGCGAATATGTGCCCGGCGACAGCATAAATCGCATTCATTGGCGTTCCACCGCGCGCATGGGCGAGTTCATGGTCAAAGAATTCGAACTGGATCCGCTGGTCGATATCTGGCTCTTCGCCGACTTTTCTGCGAAGTCCGCATATGATGATGGCAGCATTCGCCGTGCCAGCCCGGGCGGCGCCATCATGCCGACTTCAGCGCAGATCCCGCCGGCAACGGAAGAATATGCGGTAGTTATTGCGGCTTCGCTGGCCAAGCACTTCCTCGATGACGAACGTGTCGTTGGCTTTGGCGCATATACGCCCAGTCGACATTTTGTGCTGCCCGACCGGGGCAATCGACAGCTGGCGATGATCTTGTCGGCGCTGGCAGTTGCCCATTGCACATCAGAAATGACGCTGCGTGAGATGTTATCGCTGGAGACGATGCAGTTCACGCGCGGCACGACGCTAATGATCATCACGAGTTCGCTGGATACGGGCTGGATCTCCGAAGCGCAGGTCTTGCACCGCCGGGGAATCCGCCCATTCTGTGTATTCATCGACCCGGCGACATTCAACCGGCAGCTCGAGTCGAGCGAGATCCGCGGCCTGTTGCAGTTGGCAAAGATCCCCGTGCTGATTGTGGGCAAAGATGACGACATCGGTGTGGCGCTGGAGCAGCGTCCGATTTGAACGACAGGACACAGGAAAACAACATGACAAAAATATACGATGCCATCGTTATCGGCGCGGGTGCCATGGGCAGCGCAGCCGCCTATTATCTCAGTCGGCGCGGTCAGCGCGTCTTGCTGCTGGAGCAGTTTGAGATCGACCATCAGCGCGGCAGCTCGTATGGATTCTCGCGCATCATTCGCTATTCCTACGACAGTCCGGAATATGTCGAATTGGCGAAAGATACTTATCCGCTGTGGTTTGCGCTGGAAGACGAACTCGGCGAGCGGCTGGTGACGAAGACGGGCGGCATCGACTTTGGTCCCCAAGACGACCCGACCCTGCAAGCCACGATCGCAGCCGTGCGCGACTGCGGTCTCTCGCATCAGCTGCTTTCGCCGGTCGAGGCGCAGGAGCGATTCCCGCAATTCCGTTTCGATGACGACTTCGCGGTGCTCTACCAGCCAGATAGCGGATTCGTGCGGGCGTCGCGCGCTGTCCGTGGGCATATCCAACTGGCGCGCGCGCAGGGGGCGGAATTGCTCGAGAATACCGCAGTTGCAGCCATCCGCCTCGGCAATGACAGCGTCAAGGTTCGTTCCAGCCGCGGCGAATTCTCTGCTGCCAAGCTGATCGTTACGGCAGGTTCCTGGGCGAAATCGCTGCTGGCGCAAACGGGCATCGACCTGCCGCTGCGAGTCTTGCGCTGCCAACTCAACTTCCTGGCGCCGGCCGATCTGCCTATGCACAGCGCCGAGCATTGCCCGGTGTATATCGCGCATTTACGCGAGCGTGACGGCGAATCGATTTATGGCATTCCGGCGCACGATGGTTCGGGATTCAAAGTCGCTTTCCATGGCGGACCGGCCGTGGCGCACCCCAGCGAAATCGACTATGTGCCCAGTGCTGAAGATGTCGAGAATCTGCGGCCCTTCCTGCGCGCGCACATCCCTGGCGTTGCCGATTCGCCCGTCCAGAGCAGCCGCATCTGCCTGTATACGCAGACGCCTGACGAACACTTCATCGTCGACAAGCATCCCGAACACGCGCAGCTTGTGATCGGCGCGGGCTTCAGCGGGCACGGCTTCAAGTTCAGCACGACGATCGGCAAGATGCTGTGCGATATCGCGCTGGATGGCAGCACGCCGCATAATGACAGCCTGTTCAAGCTGGCGCGCTTTATAGCCTGAGCGACCACCAAAAGAACTTGCCCACCGCAACAAAGCCGTTGCTGGTCAAGAGCGCGGCGACCTGCTCATCCACAGCCGGAACAAGCGCCCCGATCCGCGAGCGATTTTCAGCCTGCGCGCGCTGATGCGCCTGTTCGATTGCCGCCTGCGACAGCCTGCCTTCCAGCCAGATGCCGCGGTATGTCAGCGTGTCGACAGCCAGCAGATGCGCCGCGTGAGCAGCCCTTGCCGGCGCAATCATCGGCTCAGCATCGGCAATATACAATTCATAGTGGTGAGCTGAACGCAGCAGTCCCGCCCGCGCGCAGATGCGACTCATGGCGAGGTTGTCGGCGCGCACCAAAGTCCGCAGCGAATCCGCGTCGCGTTTGGATGCCGCCTGGATGCAGCGAGCCACCAGCGCAAAGCCGACCCCCCTGCCCCGCGCAGCCGGGTCCACTGCCAGCAAGTCCAGCTCGAAGCGCGACTCTCCCTCAGCCGACCGCGTCAGAAAGTTGGCGGCAAATCCGACCACCGCGCCATTCAGCTCTGCGACCAGCACAAGATTGCTTTGCAGGTGCTTGGTGCCCGGTTCAATGCGCTCGTCGAAAATATCGGCGATGATTTGTGCGATGGCAGCGAAGTCTTCTTGGGCAGCCGGACGGATAGTGAGCGTCATTGATTTTTTGCCGCTGCAAGCGCATACTGGTGCGCAGACAATTGCCGGCCGCCCGCATCACCTGGACTCGCCTTGTCAAACGCGCCCGCCAACCGCATCAGCAAGCCGACGCTGTATCTGATCGCTTTCATCAGCGGCATGACGACGCTGGCCATCGAGCTTTCGGCTTCGCGCCTGCTGGGAAGCGTGTTCGGCAACAGCAATCTGGTGTGGGCAAATGTCATCGGCTTGATGCTGCTGTATCTGACGATAGGCTACTTTCTCGGCGGAAGGCTGGCCGACCGCAAACCATACGCGCCCGTCTTGCTGCAGCTGATCCTTTGGGCGGCTTTTCTGGCTGCCTTGATCCCGCTGCTCGCCCGACCCATCATATCACGCGCGGCACAGGCTGTCTTTGGCGCAGAGGCGGCGCTGGCGCTGGGCTCGTTTCTCGTCATTCTGGTGCTGTTTGCTCTGCCCGTCACGCTGCTGGGCATGGTTTCACCATTTGTCATCCGCCTCGCTGTCGGTGATGTAGCGCGGGCGGGCAAAGTCGCCGGGCAGGTTTATGCCATCAGCACCCTGGGCAGTCTGCTGGGCACATTCCTGCCCGTGCTGGTGACGATCCCCCAGCTAGGCACGACGCGCACATTTCTGCTGTTTGCGGGCATCTTGTTTGTGGCGGCCGGCATCCCCCTGCTGCGCCTCGAGCCACGCCGGGCGATGCGCTATTTGCTGCTGCCGCTGCTCATCGCGCTGCTGGCAAATTCGGCGCTGGCATCGCCACTTCGTCCGCCGGCCGCGGGTGCACAACTGCTTTACGATGGCGAAAGCGAATACAACTACATCCAAGTGCAAGAAGACAGCGCCGGTTACCGCTATCTTTATCTGAACGAGGGGCAAGGCGTGCACAGCCAGTGGCACAAAAGCGAGCTATTTTACGGCGGCACCTGGCAATACTTCTTGGCCGCGCCCTATTTCAATACCCTGCCCTATCGCGCCGACCAGGTGGAATCGTTGTTGCTGATCGGCTTGGCGGCCGGCACATCGGCTCGCCAATATCAGGCTATATATGAAGATATTTCCATCACGGGCATCGAGCTGGATGCCGAGATCGTCCAGGTAGGCGCGGAGTTCTTCGATATGAACGCTGCGCGAATGCCTGCTCTCCAGGTTATCGTCGGCGATGGACGTTACGAGCTGCGAAAATTGGATCGGGAGTTCAGCGTAATTGGCATAGACGCCTACCGCCCGCCGTACATCCCCTGGCACCTGACGACTGTCGAATTCTTCGGCGAGGTCAAGGCGCGACTAGCTGACGATGGCGCGCTGGCCATCAATGTCGGGCGAACCGACACCGACCGGCGGCTGGTCAATGCGCTTGCGAACACCTTGCAGGTTGTCTTCCCCAGCGTGCATGCTCTGGATGTGCCGCAGTCATTCAATACTATCCTGGTGGCGACCGTCCAGTCCAGCCAAGCCTCCAGCCTGCGCGAGAATATCGCTGAGCGCGTAGATTCGGTTGACGCGCGGCTCTATGAAATCTTGGAGCAGGCGGCGGACGCGCTCGTGCCCTTGGGCGAAAGCGACATCGTCTTCACCGATGACCGCGCGCCGGTCGAGAGTCTGGTCGATTCCATCGTGCTGGACTTTTTGCTGGCTGGCCGCGCAGACGAGTTTCGGCAGCGTGATTAGATCCCGCGCGGTGAAGCTGCTCCTGGCGCTGGCGCTGCTCTGCCTGCTGATGATGACGGCGGTGCGCTTGCTGCTGAGCCACGAATTCCTGCGCATCGAATACTTCCGATTGGGCTTTCCCGCCGACAGCTATGGTTTCAGCGCCGATGATCGTCTGCTTTATGGGCGGGTGGCGATCGACTACCTCTTCAATCGCGAGCCGATTTCCTTTCTGGGCGAACTGCGCCTTCCGCTGGCGCTGTGCTTTCTGCCGCCGACAGACGCGGAAGATTGTCCGCTGTTCACGCAAGCCGAACTGCGACACATGCAGGATGTCAAGCAGGTCGTGCAGATTGCCTTTGCCCTGGCAGCTACCTGCGCATTGATCGTCGTTGTTGCGCTGCTGCTGGATTGGCGGGCTGCGCTGGCGGGATTGCAACAGGGCGCGTGGCTGACGCTGCTGCTGATTGGAGGGCTGGGCGTGGTGGCTGTGGCCGCGTGGGACAGCGCATTCGACCGCTTTCACGAGATATTCTTCGCGGCTGGCACCTGGCGCTTTTTGTATTCCGACGGCTTGATCCGCTTGTTCCCCGAGCAGATTTTCATCGATGCGGCGCTGTTCATTGCGGCGTTCTGCGCTGTCGGCGCGTGCCTGGTATTGGCCTTGTGTCGGTGGCTGCTGAGGGCGCGCGGCGGCATTTGAGCATACTCACTGGCGATGCTTTGTACTATGCTAGGCGGATAAGCGAGCATGACGCTGCGCCAAGCGGCAAAGGAGACAAGGAAAATGGCAATTCGCGTTGGCATAAATGGATTTGGGCGCATCGGCCGGCAGGTGCTGAAAGCGATGCGCGAGCGTTACGCGGACGATATTGACATTGTGGCTTTCAACGACCTGGGCGACCTCGAGACCATGGCGCATTTGTTCCGCTACGATTCGAATTACGGCGTGTATCCCGGCTCGGTCGAAGTCGCGGATGGCGCGCTGATTGTGGATGGCGACAGCGTGGCGGCTTTGTCTGAGCGCGACCCGGCGCAACTGCCCTGGGGCGACCTGGGCGTGGATGTGGTCATCGAAAGCACGGGCATCTTCCGCGACAAAGCCAGCGCTTCCAAGCACATCCAAGCCGGCGCGCAGAAGGTCATCATATCGGCACCGGCCAAAGGCGAAGATATCACGATCGTGCTGGGCGTCAACCAGGACAAGTACGACTCAGCCGCGCACCATGTCGTATCCAACGCATCGTGCACGACCAATTGCCTCGCCCCAGCCGCAAAAGTGGTCAATGACGCTTTTGGCATCCAGCAGGGCTTCATGACCACCATCCATAGCTACACCACCGATCAGCGTATTCTCGACTTGCCGCACAGCGACCTGCGTCGGGCGCGTGCCGCCGCTGTCAACATGATCCCCACCAGCACCGGGGCTGCGCAAGCTGTCGCGCTGGTCGTGCCCGAGCTGAAAGGCAAGTTCGATGGCATGGCTGTGCGCGTGCCCACCTCCACTGGCTCGCTGGTGGACTTCGTGGCCACAGTCGACAAAGCGCCCGGCAAAGACGAATTGATCACCGCTTTTGAAGAAGCTGCTGCCGGCGCTATGAACGGCTACCTGGCTGTCTCGCATGAGCCACTGGTCAGCAGCGATTATGTGGGCAATCCTCATTCCAGCATCATCGACGCGCTGGCCACGGATGTCGCGGGCAATCTGGTCAAAGTGATCACCTGGTATGACAACGAATGGGGCTATTCGTGCCGCACGGCGGACTTGACCAAGTTCGTTGGCGACCGCCTCTAGCGCCGAGTACAGGCATGAACAAGCTGTCGATAGGCGATCTCGATCTGGGCGGGAAGCGCGTTCTCGTGCGCGTCGATTTCAATGTGCCGCTGGATGGCGCGCGCATCACGGACGATACGCGTATCCGCGCCGCGATTCCCACGCTGCAACGGATATTGAGCGGCAAGCTCCGCGCTCTCATTTTGCTTTCGCATTTGGGCCGCCCCAAAGGCCAACGCCGCGCGGACATGTCGCTCGCGCCCGTTGCGCCGGCGCTGGCTGCGGCTCTGGGGCGTGATGTCGCCTTCGCGGACGACTGCATCGGTCCGCTGGCCCAGCAGGCTGTGGATGCGCTGCCCGCGGCTGGCGTGCTGCTGCTGGAAAATACCCGTTTTCATCCCGGCGAGACTGCCAACG
>DAOUJB010000243.1:0-17785 GCA_034423155.1 Anaerolineae bacterium
GGCATCAATGCCGAGCTGCACCTGGAATCGCGCAAGCTGGGGCGGCAGATCGCCTATGCCGACCGCAAAGGCATCCCCCTGGTGGCAATCGCCGGATCGGACGAAATCAGCGCGGGTGTGGTCAAACTGCGGCGGCTGGCCGACAGGCGCGAGCAGATCGTCAAGCGGGAAGATATCGGCGTGGCGGCACAGGCGCTGCTCATGGACAGCTGATATGCAATTGCAGGGGCGCGCCAGCGGCATCTTGTTACACCCGACCTCGCTGCCAGGTCAATATGGCATTGGGGATCTGGGCGCGGGCGCTTATCGCTTCGTGGATTGGCTGGCGGCGCAAGGCCAGTCGATCTGGCAAGTGCTGCCGCTGGGGCCAACCAGCTATGGCGATTCGCCGTATCAGACGCTTTCCGCTTTCGCCGGCAACTGCAACCTGATCAGCCTGGATCGCCTGGTCGATGATGGGCTGCTCGCCGCGCGCGACCTGGCTGATGCCCCGCCCTTCCCCGCCGAGCGCGTCGATTATGGCTGGGTCATCCCTTTTCATGATTCTCTGCTGGCGAAGGCGCATCGCCGCTTCTGCGACCGCCCAGACACTTTGCCGAGCGGCTTTTGAGCAATTCGTGGCGCGCAATCGGTATTGGCTGGAAGACTTCGCGCTATTTGTCGCCTTGAAGCAAGCCCATCAACTGCGCCCCTGGGTCGAATGGGAAAGCGAATTGCGGCGGCGCGATCCGGCTGCATTGAAGCGGGCGGCTGGTGAATATGCGCAGACGATAGACCTTGAGCGCTTTCGCCAGTGGCTCTTCCATCGGCAGTGGTCGGCAGTAAAAGCCTATGCCAACGAGCGCGGCATCCGCCTGTTTGGCGACCTGCCCATTTTTGTAGCGCATGACAGCGCCGATGTCTGGGCGCGCCAAGCCGATTATTTTCTGGACGCGGATGGTCAGCCGACAGCGGTGGCCGGCGTGCCGCCCGATTATTTCAGCCCGACCGGTCAGCGCTGGGGCAACCCGCTCTATCGCTGGGATGTCATGGCTGGCGATGGCTATAGCTGGTGGCTGCAGCGGCTGCGGTTTTTGCTGCGGCTGGTCGATACGATCCGCATCGATCACTTTCGCGGCTTCGAAGCTTATTGGCGCATCCCGGCGACCGAGCCAACCGCCGTGAAAGGCGCCTGGATGCCGGGACCAGGCCACCGGTTTTTTGAGACGATTTCGTCCGAGCTGGGCGAGCTGCCTATCATCGCCGAAGATCTGGGTGTCATCACGCCGGAGGTCGAGAAGTTGCGCGACGACTTTGGCTTGCCGGGCATGAAGGTGCTGCAATTTGCCTGGAGCGACCCCGCCAATCCTTTCTTGCCGCACAACCACAAGACCAATTGCATCGTCTATACTGGCACGCACGACAACAACACCACGCTCGGCTGGTGGGAAGGCGAAGTCGCCCCCGATACACGCGCCTTTGTCGAGGCCTACCTGGGGCACGAGCTGCGCGACATCGTTTGGACATTGGCGCGAGTGGGCATGCGCTCACCTGCGCGCGCGTGCATCTTGCCAATGCAAGATGTGTTGGGGCTGGGCGAGTCGGCACGCATGAACACACCGGGCCTGCCAGACGGCAACTGGTCGTGGCGCATCATGGACGCCGATTTGGACGCCCCGGTCAAAGACAAGCTGCGCCAGATGACGCGCTTGTATCAGCGGCATCCCGACCAGCAGACCGCCTTTTATGGCGACGCGGCGTCAGGGGGCTGAACGCGGGAGGATTGACATGTCGCAATTGCCAGCCTGGGCGCAAACCATCCACCACGATTTCCGCCAGCCTCTGCGTGAATATGGCGGAGAAAAACGCTGGGCAAAGCGGACCTGGCGCGTGGAGGCTTGAGCATGGATCAAAGCAGCGTGTTTTTTGACGAATGGCTGAGCAGCCTGCGCGCGCAGTACCAGCATGTCGTGCGCACAGACGACAAAGTCACCCTGCCCTCGCTCACGGCTGTTATGCAGCAGGTTGGATTTGGCGAGGACGAATTGCAACAGTTGCGCCTGGACGCGACGCTGCATATAGACGATGTCGCTGAGGGCTTTGTGCCCGACCTGGCCATCCTGGATGAAACCAAGCCGACTGGGCCGCATCCCGCCGAGTGCCAGTGTCCCGACTGCGTCCCGATAGACGAAAGCAAATTCGACGCCGATGGACAACCCCTGCCGCTCGACCCCGAAGCCGTGGCGGACAAAAGCGGTCCGCTGTACCTCGCAGCTGCGATCGAGCCTGACGAAGCCGAGCCTGTCACTTATGCAGATAGCCTCGAGCCGCAGCCAACCATCGACTACGAAGTGCCTGCGCCAGAAGACGATGGCGAAGAATCGGCAGTCGACGATGAACTAGATCAACTTGAAGACCCGGATGCGCCACAGCAGAGCAGCTTGTTCTGATCATGACGGGCGCGGCTGACGACAAAGCCTGGATGCGCTTGGCGCTGAAGGCCGCTGAACGCGCACTGGAGACGGATGATGTGCCTGTCGGCGCGATTGCGGTCTTCAAGGGCAAAGTCATCGGGCGCGGCTGGAATCGGCGCGAAGCTGACCATGACCCAACCGCCCACGCCGAAATGATCGCCCTGCGCGAGGCGGCGCTGGAAATCGGCAGTTGGCGACTGGATGGCGTTACGCTGTATTGCACGCTGGAACCCTGCGCGATGTGTGCCGGAGCCCTGGTGCTGGCGCGGCTGCCACGGCTCGTGTATGCAGCGGCTGACCCCAAAGCGGGCGCGGCAGGCAGCATCATGGATATAACCCAACACCCCCGGCTTAACCATCGAGTGCGCGTGGAAGGTGGCCTGCTGGCGGCGGAGTCGGCAGCGCTAATTCGGGGCTTTTTTCGCAAGCTGCGCGCTGACGGACAACAGTGAAGCGGGCTCGCAAGGGCAATTTGCCTTGATTTGTTCATTTGCCACAGAGGCACAGTCGTAGCGCAAAATAGGTCGTGCGAAAAAGTGCGATGCTTATCTGATTCGAAATCTGTAGGGGCGAGACTTGTCTCGCCCACAATATCGCCATTGATCATGTGGGCGACTCAAGAGTCGCCCCTACGCCGTTCCTTCATATTGTTGCATTACTTTATTGGACTTGCTTCACGAGATTTTGAATAGACGCGATTGTCCGCGCAGTCCAGCAAGGCAGCATTCCTTTTTTGCGCGCGCTGGTTTACGATACGCGTCCACTGGAGAGGTGCCAGAGTGGACGATCGGGACTGTCTCGAAAACAGTTGTACCCTCCGGGGTACCGTGGGTTCGAATCCCACCCTCTCCGCAGCAATCGGATAGGGGCGAGCAGGCGAGCGCTCGCCCTCTTCGTGTTCGGGCTTATTGACTGCCCATCGCCAGCATCATCGCCAACGGGAATGCAGGCACATCTTCGGGCAGCTCGACCACTACCAGCTCGTCGAAAGCCGACAGATCGACGCGCATGCTCATCGTGACAGCCACATCGCCGCTCGAGTCTTCCAAAGTGAAGTCATTCACCTGAAACGCGCCCGACAGTTCTTGGCGATAAGTATTGGCATCGTCCAGCCCGATGTAGTGCCTCTCGGTCATTTCGCCAGAGCTGACCGTGCCCGCCATGCCGAGCGGAGCCATGGCTTCGTCCATAGCGCCTGCGCCACCAGCCATGAGCGCGTCCAAACTGATAACCGACTCGAAGACCGCCACCGGCACGCCATCCACGACAGCGTCGTCCAGGCGTGTGATCATTGGCATGAGCTCTGCATGTTCCGGCGCGTCTGAGAAAAGATCGCTGCTGATGCCCGCCTGCTCGAACAAGACCGCCATCGCGCCGTTCAGGTCGAGGCCAAACCATTCCATGTCGTCCATGGCCATGCCCATCGACTCGTCCAGCAGGTCTCCGCCGACCAGCACAATGCCGTCGCGCATCAGCAAATCCACCTCGATGGATTCTGCTTCGCCATCACCTTCCAGATTCATGACGAAGCGCATCTGGCCCGCCAAACTGGCGATGATAGCTTCTGCCTGCTCGGCCATGTCGTCTATGCCCTCTGCCGCCGTCGCATCCATGGCCAGGTCTCCGCTGCCAGTTACGCCCAGCATCAGCATGTCTTGGCTGGCTACACCCTGCATCTCAATGTCGAAATCCGCCTCAAAATGAAAAGCGCTCAACTCGTGCATGCGCGCGCTGTTGTCAATGAGGATCTGGCAATCCGCTTCGGACAAGTCGCCACAATTTACGCTATCCGCCGCGACCCCCAGCACGCCAATCAACAGCATCGCCAAGAGTATCGACATTCGCTTGAACATAATCATGCTCCCTTGTTTCGGTTCACATTCCACTAGTGTAGCGCAGATTCGAAGCCCAGATGCCCCCAAAATATGTGGGGGACGCAGTTGTTTCGGCAGGGCAGACGCAGCGGGGCTTCTGCTATACTGGCGGCTGGTCGAATGTGAGCGAGGCGGCATGAAGACGATCTCTGTATTTGGCAGTTCGCAAGTGCGTCCGGGCGACCCGGTATATGACGATGCCGAGGCGATCGGTCGCGGATTGGCGCGGGCGGGCTATGCCGTCATGAGCGGGGGCTATCATGGCGTAATGGCAGCGGTTAGCAAGGGCGCGCGTGAAGCTGGCGGACATGTCATCGGCGTCACGACCGACCAGATCGGCGCGCGCTTTGCTGTTCAGCCCAACGCCTGGTTGAGCGAAACGCACAATTATGCCCTTCTGCGCGACCGCCTGCTGCACATGGTCGAATGCGCCGATGGCTTTTTGGCGATGCCCGGCGGCGTCGGCACCTTGCACGAAATCTCTGAAACCTGGGAGTTGTTGCGCATCGGCGCGCTGCCGCGGCGTCCCTTCATCGTGTATGGCGAGATGTGGACGATGCTGATCAAGCAAATGCATGCAACGCGCTTTATTGCTGGTGGCTTCGAGGAACGCTATGTCGCTTCGGCGCTGCAGCCGGCCGCTGCCCTCGACCTGCTAGAAAACTGGTGGCAGCGCATGCAGCTGGATGAACCGCCGGGAATGGCCTGATGTTGCTGTTGCCCAGGTTGCTTCAACTTGGCGCGGAGAAAGCGAGAGACTGTCCAAATCGGAGGACGTTTTCCTTATGACCCCACCCCCAGCCCCTCCCCGACAGGTTGGAGAGGGGAGCCAAGGCAAGCGGGTTGCGAATCTCTTGCGCGTGCATTGCCTCCCCCCGACCCGACGGGGGGACCGAGGGGGGTAGCCGAGACAGGTGTACAATGATAAGCAGGTTCACAGGGAGTTCGCGCATGCCACAGCGACTGGCGCTGGCCGTCATCATCCTATTCGTGTTTCCGCATGTGGTGGGGTTGGCGCAAGATGCTGGCCTAGGCGATGATGCGCCGCCGCCCTTGAAGGTCTGGCTGCCTGCGCCGTTGATCGCGGATGAATCGGGCGGGGCCTACCTGTTGCTAAGCGAGCAAGCGGAGACTTTCAGCGAGCGCACTGGCATTGGCGTGCAATTTCGCATCAAGGGCGTGGGCACGATAGGTGGCATCATGTCGACTATCCGCGCGGGCAGCGATGTGGCGCCGGGTGCCCTGCCCGATCTCACGCTGATCCGCCGTCGCGACTTTGCCCCGACTCAGGCGCGTCAGTATTTTCAGTCTTTGGAGACTTTGTTTTCTTCTTCGCTGATCAACGAGCTGGGCAGCGCGCTGTCATTTGGGCAGATCCCGCTGGATGACACGGTGGCGCTGTATGGATTGCCCTACCTCTTCGACGCGCTTTTGGCGATATACACATCCGAAGCCGGCGAACTGGGCGCAGAACTCACCTTTGACGATGTGCTGGCCAGCGGCGCTTCCTTTCAATTTCCAGCTGCGCGCACGAATGGCTTAAACCAGACCACCTACCTGCAATACTTGTCCGCTGGTGGTTCGCGGCAGGGCGAAGTCGTGAGCGAGATCAACGAGGCGGCGCTGCAGGTTGTGCTGGAATTCTATCAGGCGCTGGTCGAGGCAGAACAGGTTACGCCCGATGTGCTGAGCAATCAGTCGTCAGCGACTTATTTGTCGGACATCCATAGTCGTGCCGAAGCGTCAACAATTGCCATCGCCAGTGCCAGCGAATACCTCAGCCTGCTGGAGCAAAATCCGGCGCTCGAAGTTGCCAGCATCCCGACAGCGAGCGGCTTGGGCGCATCGGCGCTGGATGGCTGGCTTTGGGTCATCGTCACGCCCGACTTGAGCCGGCAATCGCTGGCGGCGCGCTTCCTGGAATGGATGATGGAGCCTATATTCCACGCCAAGCTGTCCTCGACCCTGCATCACTTGCCGACGCAGACAGCCGCCTTGACCGACAGCCTGCCCGAGGCGGTCGACAGACAATTCTTCGCCGATCTGCTGGCCAGCGCGACTCTGCCCCTGCCAGAGGGTGAGGGCGGCGCGGCATCGAGGCTGATGCAAGAGGCGCTGGCACGGGTGCTCCATGGCGAAGCGACCGCCACAACCGCCACACGAGAAGCCATTGCGCAATTCGCCGCGCGCTAGCTGGGCAGCGCTCTCTGATAGAAGCGGTGTGTCTTGTAAATCTTGCCGCCCAGGCTCAGGCTGATCTTGATGAGCGGATTCGTTTCCAGCACCCAGCCCGAATCCAGGTAGTCATATGATGAAGGCAGCAGCGCTTTCATCATTTCGTGCAGCATGGCCAGCTCGACGCCTTTGTTGCGGTAGGCTTGCTTGACGCCCATCAGCGGCATGCGCAGGCCTTTGATCGTCTTGCGCAGCTTCCAATGCCAGCCCACTTGCAGCATCGTCCAGGGTTCGGGCACGCCGGGCTTTGGATAGGCGAGGCACAGCGCTTCATTAAAATTGGGGATCGTCAGCGCGAAGCCGACCGGCTCACCGCCAATTTCGGCAAAGAAGGCCAAGTCGGCCTCGACCAACATGCCCAGATCGGCGACCAAGGCTTCCAGCTCGGCGTCATTCATGGGGATAAATCCCCAGTTTTTTTCCCAGGCCGCGTTGTAGATTTCACGGAAGCGCTGGAATTCGCCTTTTTTGTCGCGGGCATTCATCTTGCGCACGTTGATGCCGCTGCGTTGCGATGCGCGCGTCACCAGGCGCTCAAGCCGTTCCAACGAGCCGCTTTCGGCGATTGTCTCGCGGTCTTGATAAATGCAATGCACATCCATCACTTTTTCAAAACCGGCGCTTTCAATAAGCGTCTGATAGTAGGGCGGGTTATACGGCATCATGATGACGGCGGGGCTGAAATTGTCGACCAGCAGGCCGCATTCTTCGTTGGTGGTGAAGCTGGCCGGACCACGCATGGCGTCGACGTCTTGTTCGCCCAACCAATCGGCGGCCGCGCCCAGCAGAGCACGCGCGACTTCAATATCGTCAACGACTTCGAACAAGCCGAAGAAGCCGATATTCTCGCTGTGATAGCGGTTGTGCTCGTGATTGACGAAAGCGGCTATCGTGCCCAGCATGGTATCGCCGCGCCAGGCCGCGAAGTATTCGCCGTCCATATATCCCCAAGCGGGGTGGCGCGACTTGTCCAGCAGCTGCCGGCGTATCGACAGCAAGGGCGGCACCCAGTTCGAGTCGTCGGCATAGTGCAGCCACGGGAAGCGGAAGAACTCGTGGTATTCGCTGTTGCCGGCGATCGGTCGCACCTCTAGCACACGCTCACCTCGCAGATTCTTCTTTGCCTGCCCAGGGGATTGTAACGCCCTCGCGGCCTCTGCCCAAGCCGTGCAATTTGCCGAATTCGCGCAGGGCAGCCTTGACAACCGCGAGCGGCACTGCTAGCATTGCAGCACCATATTCCGTAGTAGCTCAATTGGCAGAGCGGTCGGCTGTTAACCGATAGGTTCTAGGTTCAAGTCCTAGCTACGGAGACTGATTATTGCCCCGGTTGCGGGGCATTTTTGTCCCCCGCATTCATTTCATAGATGAGTCGCAAGCCATTCAGCGTCAATTCGGGCGCGATTGCGTCGATGCGCGGGATGTGTTGCATGAAGTGCCTGGCCAGCCCGCCGGTGGCGACAACGCGCGCATCGGGCGAATTCAGCTGCGCCAGGATGCGCCCCAGCAGCGCTTCGATCATGCCGACATAGCCCCAAAAGATGCCCGACTGCATGGCGTGCACAGTGTTGGTGCCCACTGGCATGGGCGGCGGCAGCAGATCGACCTTGTGCAGTTGGGCGGCGCGGCTGACCAGGGCGTCGTGCGCCAGGCGGATGCCCGGTGCGATCACCCCGCCAATATAGGACCTGTCCGCAGAAAGCACATCAAAATTGGTCGATGTGCCAAAGTCAACGCTGACAGCCGGCGCTCCATGCAGCTGCGCAAGCGCCACCGCATTGCAGAGGCGGTCTGCGCCGGCTTGCTCGGGCGTGTCGATGGCGATAGCGATGCCCAGTTCGACCTGGCTGCTGACGATGAGCGGCTCGAGCTGCAAATCACGGCGCGCCAACTCGTGAAAGGTGGGCGTCAAGGCCGGCACGACGCAACTCATGCACGCAGCTGTGATGTCGCCGATATCAACCTTGGCAACCGCCAGAAAGTTGCGCACCAGCACAGCATATTCGTCTGTCGTCTTGCCCGTGACCGTGCGCGCCCGCCACGAAAGCCGCCAACCGCTGCCATCCCAAAGCCCGAGATGAATGTTGGTATTGCCTATATCAAATGCCAGCAGCATGGCAGGCTCCGCTTGCTGTATAGAATCGCGTCTGCGTTATACTATACTAGGTTGAATCACAGGTGAAGCGAAGAGCGGCGCATGCGAGTGCGGCAGGCGACACTGGATGACAGCGGCAAGATCGTGCGGCTCTTCACAGAGCGTGTGGCGCTGTGGCAGCGGCTGAATGCCCGTGGCGAGGTGGAAGACCTGCCCTACACTTCGCTGACGATCTATGAGCGCTGGCTGCATGGCGGTGCCTGGATGTCGCTGGAGACGGGCGCGATCTGGCTGAGTCACTTGCTGGGCGGCAATGGCGGCGCGTATGTGCTCGAACACGCCGGTGAGATTCTCGCTTATGCCGAAGCCTTCGTCAACGACGAGCTGACGCCCATGGACGAGCACCTGTATGTGGCGGATATGCTGGTGGCGGCCGGCTGGCCCGATGAGGTTCATCACGCGCTGGCCGAAGCGATCTTGGCAGATGCGCGAGCGGTGGGCAGGGTTTCGGTCACCTATCCCGATTATGACAAAGAGCTGGCCACTTATTTTCGCAAATACTTCGGCACGAACGAGCTGATGCGCACGCGACGGCACGATGTTTCGGCGCAGGTCGGGCAGAGCTTTTACAAGAGCCAAACATTCGACAAGGCCGACTCGGCAATGATCGACGGCTGGACGATGGCGGTCGGACGCTTTGGCAGCCCGCGCGCGCTTTGGGAAAAAGAATGGAAAGCGCATTGGGACAGCATTCCCCAGATCGCCGAGCGCGCCAAACACCGGCGTTATGTCAATGCCTCTGGACACGAAGCGCTGGTATGTTTTCATCAGCAGCTCTACAATGCCCGCAAAGCCGAAGTGTATTGCTGGTCGCCACGCCATCTGAGCACGCAACTGCTGGTCGCCATCCGCGATATGGGGCACAAGCTCGGCTTTCGCACGCTGAGCCTGGCGCTGCCCGAGTCGTCGGTGGAGTTGCTGCCAGCCGATGCCAGCGCCGAGCCGAATCAGCAGGTTGTCGCCACGGTGGATGTCTGATGATCCGCCCGCGCTGACACCGCATCCAGGAGACCCACATGCAAAGCAAACAAGATATCGCCGATTGGCTGGACGAACATCAAGTGCGCTTCACCGCGATGTCGGACGAGATCTGGGATAACCCCGAACTCCAGTTCGTCGAATTCAAAGCGTCCAAGCTGCAGGCAGATTTTCTGGCGGCGGAGGGATTTCGCATTGAATGGGATATCGGCGGGCTGAGCACAGCCTTCGCGGCCGAATGGGGCGTTGGCAAGCCCGTCATCGCCTTCGCTGGCGAATATGATGCCCTGCCCGGTTTGTCGCAGCGCGATCAAAATACGCCCGATCCACTGGCGGCCGGGGGACCTGGTCACGGCTGCGGGCACAACCTGCTGGGCACGGGCTGTCTGGCGGCGGCGGTGGCATTCAAGGAGTGGCTGCAAAGCACGGGGCGCGCCGGCACTGTGCGCTACTATGGCTGCCCGGCCGAAGAAGGCGGCAGCGGCAAGGTATTCATGGGGCGCGCGGGCGCATTTGACGACCTGGACGCCACTTTCAACTGGCATCCCTGGTATATCAACACGGCGATGAAAGGCAGCATGCTCAGCGTAAACCGCTATTACTTCCGCTTTCATGGCAAGACCGCCCATGCTGCCGCCGATCCACATTCCGGGCGTTCGGCGCTGGATGCGCTGGAATTGATGAATATCGGCGTCAATTATCTGCGCGAGCATGTGACCGACGATGTGCGCCTGCATTACAGCATCCTCAGCGGTGGGCTGGCGCCAAATGTCGTGCCCGACTTTGCTGAAAGCTACTATTATGTGCGCGCCAACGAAGCGCAGACGCTGGACGATGTTTGCCAGCGCGTCATCCGCATCGCTCATGGCGCAGCAATGATGACCGATACCGAAGTCGAAGTGGCCTACAAGTCGGGCTCGACGCGTGTGCTGTCCAACGAAGTCCTGGCGGATTTGCAATACGAGATCATGCGCGAGCTGGGCGGCATCGACTTCAGCGACGCAGAACAAGCCTACGCTGCCGCCATCAACGAGCATTTTGGCGATGCCAATGTGCGCAGCCTGGTCGAGCGTTACGGCGTGGACGCAGAAGCTGCCGGGCAAGCGCTGATCGGCGCTGTATTGCCCAGCCGCGACAAGGGGCAGGTCTCGCCCGGCTCGACCGATATGGGCGATATGAGCTGGTATGCGCCTTGCAGCATGTTGCAAACCGCCACCTGGGCGAGCCGAGCTGCGGCGCATTCCTGGGGCGTCGTGGCGACCGGGCGCACATCCATCGGCCACAAAGGCATGATGTTCGCAGCCAAGGTCATGGCGCTGGCGGCGGCGGAATTGCTGCTGTCGCCGGAGACACTAGCGAATGCGCAAGCTGAATTCCGCGCTGCGATTGAGCGCAATCCTTATGTTTGTCCGATACCAGATGAGGTGGGTCCGCCGCGGCATGAACATCCGCTGCGCTGACGCGGGCGATTTTAGGCGGGGAAGATGTCGGCGACCTTGATTTCGAAGCCGGGCAAGATGTCGCCGCCGCTCAAGGTTTCTTCTTCGTGCAGCATGATGATGCCCTGCGCCGAGTGAACTTGTACACTGCATGTTGCTGGATCAACTATCCACACAGCGCGCGCGCCGGCATCTAGCAACTGGCGGATCTTCAAGTTGATATCGCTAACGGTGTTGCTTGGCGACATCACTTCCACAGCCAGGTCTGGTGCGCCTTCAAACCATCTGTCCGGAAGTGAATCGGGAGTGCGCTCTGTCGACAAGAACGATATGTCAATTCCGCGAACGGTATCGCGTCCTGATGGACGACGTGCCAGCACAAAGCCTATTTCACTTGTGATTACCATGCCGAGGCCCTGCGCCTTGACATGCATAGCCAGTGCCAAACCCAACTCTGACGCAACATATCCGTGTAGCAGTTTTGGCCACGACATCTCTATGACCCTTCCTTCCACCAGTTCAACATAGCTATCGGCGTATTCAGGCGAGTTGGACATGTCCAAGAACTCGTCGGCGCTGATGTAGGTCTCAACTGGCGGGGAGAGTGTGCGGGGTCTGGCAACAGCTTCCATAACTTGACGTCTCCTGTGCTCATGCCTCTGACTGTGATTATAACGCTTTGCTCGCTGCCGATGAACTGGCGCAGCACCTGAATATCGTCTTCGAGCGTGCTGCGTTGGCTGGCATTGTAAAGCGCGGCGGAGGGATGGCGTTACCAAGGGAATATGTCTGCGACTTTGACTTCAAAGCCTGGCAGGATATCACCTCCCGTGAGCGTATCGGATTCGCGCAAGACAGACGAGCTGTCCGCCGTGCGCACATGAACGCTGCGCGAGCCAGGTATCACGATCCAAATCACACGAGTGCCCGCCCGAAATAGTTGATTGACCTTAAGCTCAATATCCTCAACCGCGTTGCTCGGCGACACGATCTCAATAGCCAGATCGGGCGAACCTTCTATAACCGATGGAACGTTTGGATCAGGCGCATTCGCGGCGCTCATGTAGGCAATATCTATGCCCCGAAGCGTATCCTTGCCGATTACTGAGCGTTCAAGTAAGAATCCGCCGTCGCCGGAGTAGACACGGCCCAGTTTGTTGCTATAAACAAAGTCCACCATTTTTGCAGTTACCAAGCTCAGTATTTCGCTGTGTTGACGGTTCGTGAACGGCACCGTGACAATCTCCCCTTCAATGAGCTCGACAAGGCAGTTGGCATACAGTGGCGAATTGGCTATTTCCAGGAATTCGTCGGCGCTGATGTATCGCTCTTGGGTTGGCACAGAAGGCAGAGTGTGGATGGCTTCCATGTCGTCACTTCTCCTTTGCCATTGATAGCTCGCGCGGGCGGGTCAGCGCCTCACCCTACACTTTTCATTGAATTATAGTGCATCACCGGCCCGACAAGAATTGCGTCAATACCTGAAAGTCGGCTTCGAGCGTGCCGCGTTGGCTGGCATTGTAGAGCGCGGCGGCGGGATGATATAGCGGCACAACAGAAGCCGTGCCATAGGAGACGCGCACAGAGATGACCGTGCCGTGCAATTGGCTGATGCGCGCGCCAGACCGGTATGCGCCAAAACGCCGCAGGATGAACTCCATCGAAAAGCGTCCCAGCGTCGCCAGCACCCGGGGCTGGATGATGTCGATTTGCCGCTCCAAAAAAGGCGCGTAGAGGTCGATTTCGGTCTTCAGCGGGTCGCGGTTGTTGGGCGGACGATCTTTGACGATGTTGGTTACATAGACTTCTTCGCGCGGGATGCCGATGGAAGCCAGCAGTTCGTCCAGGACGCGCCCGGACGCCCCGCAGAAAGGCCGCCCGGTTTCGGCTTCGTTTTTGCCCGGCGCTTCGCCAATGAACATGATCTCGGCATCGTGATTGCCCTGCCCAATGACGGGGAAGTAGTTGTTGCGCGTGCGATAGTCGTAGAGCGGCGACTCGGTCAGATAGACGATTTCGTCTTTGATGGCGCGGAGTTGTTCGGTGCGGTCGCTGGACATGATGGCGTGGCTCGCAATAGCTGGATTTGCAGCCAGTCTAGCACATCGCGCCCGCCTTGCGCACGAGCCGCCGCAGCCCGGTATCCAGCGCATCGCCCATGTCCAGCGCTTCATGCACGCTCAGCCAGCGGAACGCGGACGACTCGCCCGCCAGCGGATTCAGCGCTTTTGGCTGCCGCGTCGACAGCAAATAGCGAAAGTCCAGATGCAGGTGCGCGGGCATGTCGCTTTCGGGCGGGATTCTGTGCACATCAAAGTCGAGGGGAATTGCCGCGCCGGGCGGATGAAAGGCCAGGTCGGGCAAGCCGGTTTCTTCGCGCGCTTCTCGCAAAGCCGCCTGGGCGATATCGGTCTCGTCCGGCAGCAGATGCCCGCCGACTTGCAGCCACAGCCGCAGCTTGCGATGAAAGTGCAGCAGGACGCGCCGGGACTCCAGGTCGATGACCACCGCCGACGCCGTGATGTGCCCGGGCAGGCAGCGCCGACTCAGGATGTCGTCATGCGTCAGGACAAGGCGGCGAATATGCGCTATGTCGCGGGATTCTCTGTCATCGGCGGTCTCGTGCGCGTCGAGGATGCGCAGGATCTTCGCGCGAGTCGGGTCAAGCCTTGCCATTGAGCACGCCCAGCAGCTCCGCGCCATATTCCCCGCGCCGCCAGGGACCCAGTCCATCAATATCGCCCAGATCGTCGAGGCCATGCGGATTGCGGCGGGCGATCTGCCACAGCGCGTCCTTGCTGATGATGACATCGGATTCGACTCCGCGCGCCTGTGCCCGCTGGCGACGCCAGTTGATCAGGGCGTTATAGCGTTCGGCGATATGGTTGGGGATGCGAGGCTGGCGGGGTGGCGCAAGCGGCAGCCGGCTTTCCGCGCCATGTTTGACCGCTTCGATGACTTCGTGGCCATGGCGGCGCACCAGCCAGCGTGGCAAACCGCGCATGCCCTCCAGCTCCGACCGGCGGCGCGGCAGCGATTTGGCGATTTGCAGCAGCGCCTTGTTGGACATCATGCGCCCCGGCGGTTCATCCCGCGCCTGCGCCAGTTCATCGCGCAGGATGTACAACTCGCGCAGAGCGGCCAGCTGCCGGTTGTCCAGCGCGCCCGGGCGGCTGAGCGTCCAGAAGCCATCGGGGTCGAACTGCTCATCCTTGACCGTAATGCGCGTGACATCGGAGAAATATTCGTAGGCCTCGTCCAGCTTGTCCGCCGCGGCCAACTCCGCATACAAAAAATCGCGCAAGGGCAGCAGGTAATGCGTGTCCATCTGGGCATAGCGCCGATAGCTGGCTGGCAGGGGACGCCGCGCCCAATTGTCGGTCTGGTGCTTTTTGCTGTGCGGCACGCCCAGCAGGTCGCTGAGCATATTGCCCAAGCCGATGCGCGCATAACCGCAGACGCGCGCAGCCGCCATGGTGTCAAAGATGCCACAGACATCGAAGTCGAAGTCGCGCTTCAGGCAGATCAAGTCGTATTCGGCGGCATGAAAAACTTTTTCGATAGCCGGATCGGCCAATATGCCGCCCAGCGCGCCGATGTCGTCTATCGCCAGCGGGTCGACCAGCAGGTCTTCGGCGGCGGTCGAAATTTGCAGCAGGCAGGTGCGCCCACGATAGGCGTACATGCTGTTGGATTCGGTATCGACAGCGAGGCGCGGCTGACGGCGCAGACGCTCCACGGCGCGTTCCAGCGAATCGGCATCTTCAATATATATGGCGGGTTTGAGCATGGGCGAGCCTACAACCAGTGGCGAAGGCGGAAGATCAGCAGCATCAGCAGGGCAACCAGGATCATGATGATGGCGGTAAGCATAAAGGCGTTGGGGTCATCGGCAAAGGGCAAATCGATATTCATGCCATAGATGCTGGAGATCAGCGTCAGGGGCAGCATGATGACCGAAATCACCGTCAAGATGCGCATGACCTCGTTGATGCGATGGCTGGAGAGCGTATCGGCCGCGTCCGCGTAGCTGCTGATAATCTCGAAGTTCTCATCGGCGATATCGCGCAGCTTGAACAAGTGGTCGGCGATATCGCCAAAATACTCTTCCATGTCCTCGTGCAGGATGGGGTGCGCCACCGATTCCAACTCCAGCACAATCGGGATTTGATGGCGGATGATGCGGCGCAGGGAAATGATGTCGCGGCGCAGCAGGGCGATCTCGCGGATGGTGCGCTTGGTATTGGATTCGAAGAGCGCATCGCCGATAGCCGCCACCCGCCCCTCGACCTTGCCCAAAATCGGGAAGATGTAGTCGACAAGCTGGTCGAGCAAAGTGTAGAAAGCGTGCGGACCGCCCCGCCCCAGCAGCTCGGCGCGCGCCTCGTCAGCAACCTGGCAGCGCTGGAATGTGCTCATCAGCGGCTTCAGCGTGCCATTGTGCACGGTCAAGACAAAGTCGTGCCCGACGAAAAAATTGACCTCGCTGGCCCGCGAAACCTCGCCAGCCGAGTCCCACTGCGGGAAGTGCATGACGAGGAAGAGGTAGTCATCGGCCTGGTCGAGCTTGGGGCGCTCGATGGGGCTGCGGATGTCTTCCAGGTTGAGCGGGTGAAAATGCGGGTAGCGCTCGTGCAGGCGCGCGACATCAGCGGCGGACGGAGAGATCAGGTCGAGCCAGGTGGTGGAGTCGTGGCGGAGCGTGCGCGTGGACATGGGGATGATTTTGCCATAGAGCGCGGGATTTGAACACGGAGGAAGGCTGCGCGTAGGGGCTAGGCGGTGACTTGCGCGAAATGACTGCCACAGAGACACAGAGGCACAGGGACAGGCTTAACCACAAAGGACACGAAGGGAACGAAGGGGATGGGTTGAGGCTGCGAGTGATTATTCGGTTGGGCGGAAATCCAACCCCGCCAGCTCATCCACCACATCCATCGTCTTCAGGCTCACGGTAATCACGCGCGACAACAAATCCACGATGTAGCGCGCATCATCGCTGTAGTCATTCGCATCATGCGTGATGCCGCTGCGCTTGTCGTGCTTCACGCGATACTGGTCGACCACCCATTCCAGCGCGCTGCGGTTGCCCAGCCGATACGCGAACGCCCGCTCGGGGATGCGGTGCAGCGTCAGCGACTGGTTGTACTTCAGGCTGTCGAACCACTTAAACTCGCCAAATTGACTTGGCTGCTTGCCGCGCGGCAACATCTTCTGCACCCGAAAGTCAATCTGCCCGGCCGTCCGCTCCCACTCCAGCGAGTACCTGTCGGCGGTTTCGTAATTTAGGTGCAATTCGGCGAGTTGCCTGCCCGCACGGGCGAAGGCGCGAAACTCGGGCGCGAACGGGATGCGCGGCAGACTGCGCTTGAGGTCGAGGGCATAGCGGGCGCGATAGCCAGGATGATGCAGCAGGGCATAGACATAATGGAAGATGTCCCACTTGTTGATGCGCGGGTCGGCGTATTGTTCGCGGAAACGGGCCAGCGCGAAGTCGGTGATGTTCTCGCGGCGGTTGCTTCCATCGCGGTCGTATGTGTAGAAGGGGAAACATTGAGTACCTCCATTGAAAGAATTAGAATACTTGAACTCGCATATATGACTCGCGATTAAGACTCGGAAGACATCATGTCCTGCACCGCTCAGGCAGATAGAGACATTAGTGCCTTCGGTACTCGTATTCGGGAAAAAATATGGTTGTCTATAAACACTATTATTGAACAACGGGCTAAAGTACAGAAGTTTTGTTGTAAACGGTCGATAAAGTGATTGTCGAATATCCGCGCTGTCGAATCTCCCTTTATTGCCCTTCCGCAAGTCGTTCTTCAGAGTACCGTCCCACTTGAGCGAAGCATAATCAACGAAATCATCCACAGATACCCAGTCTTCCTTCCTCTTATCCTGATTCTCAAATTGATAATGGATCACCTGTGTATTGTATTCAAAGACAAACTTTTTCATTCGTTCTGAGAGCTTGCCTATGTCGAAGTCAAATACAACCATATCGCGGTTAGTCTTTACTCCACTCGAAAATTGTCTGAATATTGTCGATTCTTCTTTTGTGCTGGCGCGTTTCGCTTGCTTGCTGCCGATGCGGAGGAAGGACTCGAACTCCGCTTCGGTGTCGCTGACTAGCCAAGTGTGCTTGGCGTTGGGATTCAGCCGCTGCCATGAGACATCGGTTTTCTGTTTGCTGGCGAGAAAGTCGAGTTTTTCGTCTTTGGCAAAGTCGTCGGGCAGGCGGTGGTAGAGGAGGGCACCTCTGGGCTTGTTTGTAACCATGACGGGTCAGTCCTTTCGAATCGCCAGCGTAACACCCACGCCGACGCGGATGTCGAAGACATTGCTGATTTTCTGTCCTGGACGCGCCTTGCGCAGGTTGCCGCCCAAGTCCAAATGATACACCTCGTCGAAATCCTGCAGCATGTGCTTGCGGAAGCCATCAAAAGCGTAGGCGTCGACAAAGCTGTTATTCGTGATGTAACAGACGATGCCTGGCCGCCCACCCAGCCTGTCCACCGCCCAGCGCCAGAATCTCACATAGGCGTCATATAGCTGGTTCTTCAAGGTCGCATTTGAATCTTTGGCGTAGGTCTCGCGGATGCGCTTGTCGATGACATCGTATTTGCGGTTCTTGTTGTTGTCGTTTTC
>DAOUJB010000244.1:0-14029 GCA_034423155.1 Anaerolineae bacterium
ATCTTCCATGTGCATGTCAAAGACTCGAAAGTCACGCTGGACAATGTGAGCAGCATCCTGGGCTCGCACTTGAACTTCGGCGATCATCGGCGCGGCTGGGATTTTGTCTCGCCTGGGCACGGCGACCTGGATATCGACTCGATGATCCGCGCGCTCAACCGCATCGGCTACACAGGTCCGCTTTCGGTGGAATGGGAAGACAGCGGCATGGACCGCGAATTTGGCGCGACCGAGTCGGCCGCCTGGGTGAAAGCCAACGATTTTACCGCATCGGCAGTGGCCTTCGATGCCGCCTTCGCCGACGAATAGGAGACGGACAATGGCAGACGAACAGCAAGTCAGTAGCACTTTTACGAGCCAGGCGGCAGGAGCCAGCGCCGGCGACGCGCCCGAGCTGGGCATCGGCATGATCGGCTATGCCTTCATGGGCAAAGCGCACACCAACGCCTTCAAGACCATTCCCTACATGATGTATCCGCCGGTAGCCGTGCCGCGTCTGGTGGCGATCGCGGGCCGCAACGAAAGCGCCGTCAACGCAGCCGCGGGGCGCTATGGCTACGAGCGCGCCTACACCGACTGGCGCGACCTGGTCGCCGATGACGATGTCGATGTGCTGGACAATGGCGGACCCAACGATGCGCATGCCGAGCCCTGCATCGCCGCGGCGCAGGCCGGCAAGCATGTATTCTGCGAAAAACCGCTGGCGCGCACCGCCGAAGAAGCCAAATCCATGCTGGATGCGGTGGAAGCGGCTGGCGTCAAACACATGGTCGCGTTCAACTATCGCTTTGTACCGGCTGTGCAGCAAGCCAAAAAACTCATCGAAAGCGGCGCGCTGGGGCAGATTTATCATTGGCGCGCGGTCTATCTGCAAGAATGGGGCATGGACCGCGCCATGGAGACCAGTTGGCGCTTTGACAAATCGATCGCCGGCAGCGGCGCGCTGGGCGACCTGGGCGCGCATATCATCGACCTGGCGCGTTTCTTGGTGGGAGAGCCGCGGGCAGCCTCGGGCTTGGCGCGCACCTGGATCACCGAAAGGCCCGATGGCAGCGGCGGCCTGGCCAAGTCCGATGTAGACGACGGCTTTGTGGCGCTGCTGGACTTTGAAAATGGCGCGCTGGGCACGGTCGAGGCGACTCGCTTCGCACAAGGACGCAAGAACTTCAATTCATTCGAGATCAACGCCGAAAACGGCTCCATCCATTTCAACCTGGAACGGCTGAATGAGTTGAATGTCTTCTGGAAGGGCGAGCAGCCCGATACCACGCAAGGCTTCCACAATGTGTTGGTCAGCGAAGGGCATCATCCCTACTGGGCGAATTGGTGGCCCCACGGGCACATCATCGGCTGGGAACACAGCTTCGTGCACGAATTCCACCATTTCTTCGCTGCCATCGTCAATGATACCGCTGTCGCTCCGTATGGGGCGGATTTTGTCGACGGCTACCGCAATGCCGTCATTTGTGATGCGATCCTGGAATCGGCGGCTAGCGGAAGGCGCGTAGATATCAACTACTAGCTAGCTGTGCACGCGCAGTTCAAGGCCATCGCTGCTGATATGGATCGTGCCGATCTCGTCGGTTCGCAGGACTAACACATCATCACCCAGCGCGGCTAGCGTGTCTGGGTTGGGGTCGCCGCGGGTGTTGGCGGCGTCAATCTGCACCATGGCCAGTTGCGGATGTACCTGACGCAGGAAGTCCGCATCCAGCGAAGAGCGGGTGGCATGTTGCGGCAGTTGCAAAACGGTCGCGGCTGGTGAAATGCCCTGGCTGAGCAGTTCTCGCTGTCCATCCAGCCCGAGATCGGATGTTAGCAAGAAGGACGCGCTGCCGTAACTGACTCGCAACACCAGCGCGCTGTCATGCAGATTGTCGGTGATTGCGGGCAGGGCAGGCGGATGCAGCACTTCCATGACCAAGCCATCGTCCAATTGAATTCGATACCCGGCGCGAACTTGGACCAGATCTATCTGCTTGGTTTCCAGCTTCTCCACAATTTGCTCGAAGACTTCTCCATGATTTGGCTGGCCATGATACAGCGCCGCGCGGATCTCGTAGCGCTCCAGCACCTGATTCAATGCGGAGATATCCCACGCGTCTGGATGCGTGATCGCCAGCAGTTCGATTTCGCGGTCATAAAAAGGCAGGCGATCGCCCAGCGCCGTCAGCAAGCGCGCTGGAAAGCGTCCGCCATCGACCAGGATCTGCGCGCCGCCCGGCGACTGCATCAACACGGCATTGCTGTGCCCAAGATCCAGCAGCCAGACATGCAGCCGTCCATCGCTGCGGCTTAGCAGCATCGCCAGCATCAACGCGATTGCGGCAAAAGCGCTGCCGGCCATGCCGATGATCACGAAGCGCCTGCGGATGAAAGCCAAGAGCTTAGGCACGAGTGATGGTCTGGGCGCTTTCAAGATTGCGCCTCCGATCAGCAAAATGTAGACGGCTTGGATGACGCGCCCATCAAAGCTGACGACCAGCTCTGCGAATTCCAACCGGGCAAAGGCGCGCACCACGCCGATCGTCCAGGACAAGAAGAGCATATCCGCCCACAGCAACAGCGTACCCAGCGCCGGCACAAAGACATAGACCGCGATCGCCACCAAACCCAGCACCAGCAGCGCCGCCTGCGCCGGCACAATCAACAGGTTGACTGGCAAGGCCACCAGCGCCAGCTTCCCGAAGTACAGGATCGTCAGTGGCAGCGTGGTGATCTGCGCGGCCAATGTGGCGACCAGCGGCTCGACCAACAATCCATGCAAAGTCAGCGCCAAGCGACTGGGCAAGATGCGCTCTAGCAGGCGCTGCAGGCCCAGTGAAATCGGATCGGCGAACAAGACCAGCCCCAGCACGGCGCAAAAGCTCAGCTGGAAACCGAGGTCTTGCAGCACATTGGGGTCTAGGACGAGCAGGATCAAGGCTGCGCAGGCCAGCGAGGCCGGTTTGAATGTCTTGCGTCGCAGCAAATCGCCGACTATCACCAGGCTGCTCATCAAAGCCGCGCGCATGACGCCTGGGCTGCCGCCAACAAAGACGGTATAAACAAAAATGATCGCCACTGCCAAGAAACCCGCAAAAGCCTTGTCCCCGCCCGAAAGCGCCAGCATCACCCGGAAGACGATGTTGCTGACGATGACCATGTTGAAGCCGCTGATGGCGATGACATGCGAAGCGCCTACGCGAGAAAAATCTTCCGCCAGCTCGGTTGCAATGCCGCTCTCGTCGCCGGTTACGATTCCGGTCAGAAGACTGGCTTGCGGGTCGGGCAGTGCATCGCCGATATTACGCTTGACGCTTTGTCGCAGCTCCAGCAGCACAGACTGAACGGGGTTACCATGCCCAGAGCTGATTTTTTCCACTGCGGCATTGGGCATGCGGCTGAATATGCCCCGTCGCTTCAGGTATTCGGCATACGAGAATGTGTCCCAGCTGGGCGGCATGTCCAGGCGGCCGGTCGCGCGGATGCGGTCGCCAAAGGCTGCTAAGGCGCTGCGGCTGGATTCTACCAGTACGATTCCGCTGGTGGCTTGGCTTTGGTTGTTGATGAAGATGTTTTCTGCATCGACGCGCAGCAATATGCGGTCATCGCGCAAATCTGGCTCAGCGATGACGATGCCTGTCACCGTGCCCGCAGCGCCATTGTGTTCGGCGATTTCGCTGCTGGGTGGGATGAGCGCTGTCCGCCAGGCTCCGGCACAAACGGCAGCGATCGCGATCAGCAGCCTAAGCCGTTGACTATGACGAAATCCCCAGCCCAGCGCCAGACTCAGCGCAATGCCAGCCAGCCAGACATGCGCGCCAAAATGGGGAGCGGCCTGGGCGATGTGGATGCCCAATACCCAAGCAACTGTGAGATAGACCAGCTGCACGATGGTTGCGTGTCTACTAGGATGCAGATGGAATAATAGTGCAGTCCGGGCAAACGATACGACTATGCCAAACAGACCTCAACTTGGTGAGGCCTGGTTTGGGTTATCAACCTGGAGGGCGCAGCGGTTTATGCGGGGTTGGTTGCAGTCGCCGGCGCTGGACGCTCGAAATTGATCGGCTGTTGGCGTGCGCCTGGCTGCGGAACTGCCGCTGCCGACACTTCCACCGCCGGTTCGGCTTGCGTTGGCTGCTGATGCTGCATCAACTGGATGCCATTACGCACCTCGTCCAGCGTATGGGCGAATTGCTGCTCCAGCTGGCTGAGCTGCACCAAAACATAATGGTCGGCTTCTTGGGTGATCTTGGCAGCTTCAAGGTTGGCTTGTTCGATGACAAACTCGGCGCGGACCTTGGCTTGCTTGACCAGTTCCTGCTCGTCAATGAGGTCTTCGCTGTGCTGACGAGCTTGCTGCACGATGCGCGCCGCTTCTTCATTGGCTTCTGCCAAGACGCGGTCACGCTGCTGAATCGTCTTTGCCGCGCGTTCAATCTCGTTGGGAATCGAGATGCGCATCTGGTCGATGATTTCCAGCGCGCGTTCTTCGTCCAACATGGTGTACTTGGTGCCAAATAGATGGCGTCCCTCGTCAATCAAATCTTCCAAACGATCCACTAGATGCTGAATGTCCATCGCTACCCTCCCTGTCAAAGCGCTATGGATTTGTGCTGTCGATATTTCTCGTGCAAAGCATTGGCGATGCTGGGCGGCACCATCGAACTGACATCGCCGCCAAGCTGAGCAATTTCGCGAATCGTGCTGGAACTGATGTGCATATATTGCTCGTCCGACATGATTGCGATTGTTTCCAACTCTGGCGCCAGCTTTTTGTTTGCCATGCCCATACGAAACTCAAATTCAAAATCTCCAAAAACGCGCAATCCCCGTACCAATGCGATCGCGCCGACCGACCTGGCGTATTCTACTGTCAGTACGGAATAACTGGCAACTGAAATAGCGGGGTATTTCTGGAAGATTTCTGCCGCCAGCGCCACCCGTTCCTCGACATCAAAGAGCATATGTTTGCTCTGCGGGTTGGCATAGATGGCGACGATAAGGCGATCGAAAAAGCGCGATGCCCGCAACGCGATGTTGATGTGACCATAATGTATCGGGTCGAGCGAAGCAGCGTAAAGCGCAGTGCCCCTACCATTCATAAAGCCTCTCCCTGGCCGCGCTAGCATTGTAGGGGCGGGCAATATTCTGCGCCAACTGTATCCGCGCGACTTCGGTACAATGCAGTCCGTGTTTGGACTAGCTGATATCGCCGAGCACAGGGAAGCGAGATCGGAGCAGGGCGGCCAGCTGATGGTGTCCGGGCAGCTTGAGCGCGGGATCTTCTTCAAACAGAGTCTGCGCTTCGGCTTGGGCCAGCTCGACTAGCTGGGGCGTGAGGGCTTGCGAATGTTGTAGGATGTTGGCGCCGCTTTGGAACTTGCCGGGCAAACTGCCACTGCCACGCAGCCGCATATCCAGCTCGGCCAGTTCGAAGCCGTCGGTCGTCTGTTGCATCGCCGCCAACCGCCGTTCGGCATGGCTGAGCTCGGCTTCGTCCACAGTCCCGTCTTGCGCCGCGCGCATCCGTTCCAGGTCGATTTCGGCAGCGCTGTCGGGCAGCAAGAAGCAATAGGACTGGTGCTCGCCTCGTCCGACGCGCCCGCGCAACTGATGCAACTGCGCCAAGCCAAAGCGATTCGCGCCGTCGATGACGATGACGCTGGCATTTGGCACATCCACGCCGACTTCCGCCACGGTTGTCGTCACCAACACATCATATTCGCCCGCGGCAAAGTCGACCATCAGCGCATCTTTCTCCGCAGCCGACATGCGCCCGTGCAGCAGACCGACGCGATGCCGATAATAAACTTGACTGAGTCGCTTGAACGCTTCTGTTGCCGAAGCCGTATCCAGCGCAGCCGACTCATCGACCAAAGGATGCACGAAGAATGCCTGACGCCCTTGGTCGAGCTGGCTTTCTACGAAGCCATGCAGTCGTTCTCGCGCGATCGGCTCAATGATCTCCGTTTGCACGGGTTTGCGGCCCGGCGGTTTCTCGTTGATGATGCTGAGGTCGAGGTCGGCGTAGAGCGTCAGTGCCAGGCTGCGCGGAAAAGGCGTCGCCGACATGACCAACAAATGCGGATTATGTCCCTTGCCACGCAGATTCGCTCGCTGGTCGGTTCCGAAGCGGTGCTGTTCGTCGATAATCGCCAGCCCCAGCTTCTTGAAATCGAGGCCAGGTTGAATCAGCGCGTGCGTGCCGATCACGATGTCGATCTCGCCAGCGGCCAGGCCTTGATAAATAGCCTCGCGCTCGCTGGCTGTCAGCGCGCCGGTCAACAGCGCAATTTGTGGCTGTTCATCCCATTCCAGCCTGGCGAAAGTTTCGCTGATGGTCTTGTGATGCTGCTCGGCCAGGATGCCAGTTGGCACCATGATGGCGGCTTGTGACTTGTCTTGGATGGCGATGGCCAGCGCGACGATCGCCACAGCTGTCTTGCCGCTGCCGACATCGCCCTGCAGCAGCCTGTTCATGGGCAGCGACTGGCGCATGTCTTTGCGGATTTCGGCAACAGCCCGCGCCTGGTCGCTGGTCAGCTCATACGGAAACGCATCAGCCACGAAGGACTCCAGAAAGGCATCCGCGATTTCCATTGGCCTTGCCGGCTGCGACTGCCACTCCCGCCGCGCGCCGAGCAGCGCCAGTTGCAGCAGCAGCAATTCGTCGAAGATAAGGCGGCGGTTGGCGTGATCGCGATGGTCTTCGCCTTCGGGGAAGTGACGCTGTCGGATCGCCCAGCCCAGATCGGCCAGGTCGCAACGGTCCAGCAGCGCGCTTGGCAGGGGATCGGGCAATTTATCAACCCATTGCGCCGTGAGCGACTGCATGGTGCGCCTGAACAAGCGCGGGCGCAAACCCTTGGTCATCCGATAGACAGGCACGATGCCGACCATGGTCAAATTGTCCAGGTCGAGCTCTTCCCATTGCGGGTTCGTCATTTGCATCATATCGCGGAAATAACTGACTTTGCCATGCAGCACGACCGGCAGGCCGCGGCGCATCCGCATGGCGCTGTAGCCTTGGCCAAAAAAGCGCGCCGTCAGCTGGCCGCTGCCATCGCCGACCACCATGACCAGGTCGTTTCTGCCTCCGCTGGTCACAGTGCGAAAGTGCTCAACAGTCGCGATGATTGTCGCTGCAGGTCCGCCAACCTCAATATCTTTGATGCATTGCTGCTGCCGATAGTCGTGATAATCGCGCGGGAAGCTATAGAGCAAGTCGCGGATGCTATGCAAGCCCAGCTGCGCCAGCATTTCAGCGAACTTGTTGCCGATGCCTTTGACTTCTGTGGTCGGCGCAGCGAGTTCTTGCTGCAAAGCCATCAGCTCGCGGCTGTCCAGGTCTGGGCGGGGCAGTCTCGGCGGTCGGCTCAAGCGCGGCATTGGCGGCAAGTCTGGGCGGCTGTGACTGGGTCCGCGCAGATAGTCATCGTCCCAGGATTCGCCGTCATAGCTGGAGCGGCGTCTGCTCGGCGAACGCTGCTGCTGGCGGGGAGGTTTGCGATCGGCTGGTTCGCGGCGTTCTGGACGCGATTGCATTTTCGCTTCCCATTCGGGCAGGCGATTCTTGTAGCGGGGTGGCGGCGGCAAGCGGTTGGTGGCGCGGTCGAGCAAATAATTGAGGCGGATGATGCGTTCGTCCTTGTCGTCGATGCCAGCGTATTCCGCCAGGGCATCCACGATCTCGTCGATGAGGATCTGGTGCTGTGGGCGGCGGGCTTGTTCACGCGCCTGATTCTGCCAGGATTTTGCATAGGCACCCAAACCGCCGGCGACTGCCGAATCCGTCGCGCCCAGATCTCGCTCGCGTTTGAGCATGGCGACCAGGTTTTCCAATGCAGAAGGCATGTCTTATTGTCTCCAGTCTCTGCGCAGTGTCGCCACGCCGACCGAGCCTGGTCCGACATGGCAGCCCATAGTCGGGCTGGTCTCAATGATAAGTGTATCAGATGGCGCGATATCGTCTATGGACTCCAAGAAGCGCTCGGCACCAGCGCGGTTGGCGATGTGCAAGACAGCCAGCCGGTCCAAAGGCGCTTCTGCCCGCGTCAATTCACGCAGGCGGTCTTCGGCTCGCTGCCAGGTGCGCAGGCGCGCCACCGATGAGATTTCGCCAGCTTGCACGGTGATAATTGGCTTGATGCGCAACAAGCTGCCCATGCTGGAAACCAGCGCGCTGACTCGTCCGCCACGCCGCAGGTATTCCAGCGTGTCGATGATTGCATAGACTTTTGTGTGTCGCCGAACGCGCTCAATGACAGCGAGAATCTCAGCCACCGGCGCGCCAGCGGCCGCCAACTGCGCAGCTGCCCAAACTTGCAAGCCGATGCCAAATGTCAGCTGCTGGCTGTCGACGAGTAAGATCTGCTGTGCGGCGAACTCAGCGCCCAGCCGCATCGCATTTAAGGTGCCGCTCAATTTGGCAGGCACATGCAGCGAGATGATATGCTCTGCACCTTCGTCGAACAGCTTGCGGAAGAAAGCTTCGGCATCGCCAGGCGAAGGGGCGGCCGTCTGTGGATAGGGCGTAATCGTCGGCAGGTCGCGATAAAACTGCTCGCGGTCCAGCGCCGCGCCATCATCGGCAATGCTGCGCTCGCCAATGTTGATATAGGTCGGGATGATGCGTACGCCCAAGCGCCGCGCCAGCTCGGCCGGCAAATCGCACACACTGTCGGCCGCGATGCGCACGCCCTTAGAATTCAAAGTCATCTTCGTCCGCTTTCTCCAGCACCGCCATGCCGCTGGCCGAAGCGCCCAGATAGCAAGCCATACTCAAACTGTACATGCTGAATGGGAAATGCTGGCCAGGAAAGTCCAGCGCCAAAACTTCGTGCATCAAGCGCGTCTGTTCGGTGATATGCCGTTGGTCTTGAAGCACCAGCGCGTCTTCCAAAGCGTTGAACTCCGTCATGAATTCGACCAGGCGTTCAATAGTTTGGCTGGTACTCTGCACCTTTTCGATGACGATGATTTCACCGCCTTCCAAACTGACAAAGGGCATGACGCCCAGCTTTGTCGACAAGATCGCGTGCGAAGCGCTCATTATGCCATGGGCGCGAAGGAATTTGGTATCGCGCACGCAATACACAGAATAGATTTGGTCGACGGCTTGGCGCACCAGGTGGATGGCAGTCTCGACATCGGCGGCAGATTCGGCTGCTTTTGCCGCAACCCGGATCAGCATGCCTTGCCCGGCGCACAAACTCTGCGAATCGACCACCGCAATCTCACAATCGCTGCTCACGGCTTGCGCTGCCAGGCGTCCATTCTGCCAGCTTTGGCTGAGTCGGCGCGAGGGATGCACCGAAATGATAGCATCGCAATGTGGGGCGTGGCGCAGAAAGGCTTCTGCATATTCGCGCTCCGATGGCGGCCTGACGATTGGCGGCTGGGCAAGCTGCGCGATGAGCGCAAACGCGGCTTCGGCATCCATGTCCGCTTCTTCACGAATCCGCCTGTCGCCGATGACAATGGTGTTGGGCAAGATCGTAACGGGGAAATGCCGCATCAAGCGAGGGTTGGAAAAGCGTGCGCCACTATCGGTGACAATATGGATTCTGGGCATTATTCGACGCTGACCAAAATTGGATGAGCGCGCTGACCGCCATAAACCAGCTCGTATTCAAAGCTGTCGCAGTCAGCAATCAAGCGATCCAGCAGATTCTGCGCTTGCTCGGCATTCATATCTGCGCCGTGATACAGCGTGACCAACTCGCGCTCGGCACAGGCATCGGCCCGCAAAACGGCCCGCAATGCGCCGAAGACATCGCTGGCGGCCGCGCGGATCTGACCATCTACGCTGGCGATGTATTCGCCTTGACGAATCGAAATGCCATGGATACGCGCCGAACGACTGGCGCGGGCAACAGCGATAGACACCACAGACTGGCTGGACTGGCGCAACTGCGAAAGCGTCTCGTCAAGCGCTGCGTCCATGTCATTTGCGCTTCCCCAAGCCAGCATGGCGCTGATGCCTTGCTGTGGGCTGCGTGTGGGAATCACAAAGGCCTGCTTGCCGTTCACGAGTTGAGCGGCTTGCTCGGCTGCCAAGATGGCGTTCTTGTCGTTCGGCAAGATGATGACTTGCTCGAATTCCAGCAGATCAATCGCGGCAAGAAATTCTTCTGTGGCTGGGCTACCCGCGCTGCTGTCGATGATGCTGTGGCAGCCCAAATCGCGCAGCAGGTCGCAAAAGCCTTCTCCGTCGGCTGCGGCGATGACGGCTGTACCCGCTTGCATCCGCAGCGATTGAAACGCCTGCGCTTGCAGTGACATATTTTCGACCACAATGTCGTCCAGCTGCGCGCCGACTTTCACGGCGTAATCCAACGGCGGCGCGGGATTGTGCGCATGAAT
Source organism: Anaerolineae bacterium (assembly GCA_034423155.1). Taxonomy (GTDB): domain Bacteria; phylum Chloroflexota; class Anaerolineae; order Aggregatilineales; family Phototrophicaceae; genus UBA6055. The sequence continues at coordinate 10,354 of DAOUJB010000244.1, forward strand.
GTGCACTTTGATGGCGGCGCCGTCGCCAACCACCAGCAACGACCAGCCCAATCGCCCCAGGTCGCGGCGGATCGCGGCGAGATCCAGCCCGCTACCCCGCATGAGAAATTGCACATCGTAGCCATATTCGCCGGTGTGCGCGGTTGCTGGAAGCGGCGTAGGCTGCGCAAGTGCCGGCAAGTCTCTCGCATTGCCCCTGTGCATGCCTAGCAAGAAGCAGACCAAGCCCATGCCGCCGGCATCGACCACGCCCGCCTCGCGCAAAATGGGCAGCAGTTGCGGCGTTTTCGCCAGCGATTCCCGAGCTGCGCCCAGCGCCGTTTCTATCAGTCGTGTTGCAGTCGCATCCTGCAAATTGCCCGCGGCCAGGCTTTCGGCGGCTTCTCGCGCGACAGTCAAGATCGTGCCTTCGGTGGGATCGGCGACCGCGGCATAAGCGCTGTCCACCGCGTTTGCAGCCGCATCTCGCAGCAGCCTGGGCGTCAAGACAGGCGCATCGCCGAGGGCATCGGCAAAGCCCCGCAGCAACTGCGACAAGATCGTGCCGCTATTGCCCCTTGCGCCCAGCAATGCCCCCTGCGCGAAGCTCTTGGCGATCACGCTGGCATTCTGGCTGTCTTGCGCGGCGATTTCGTCATAAGCGCGGCGCAGCGTGTGCCGCATATTCGTGCCGGTATCGCCATCGGGCACAGGAAAAACATTCAGCGCGTTGATTCGTTCGGCTTCGCGGGAAACTTGCGCCGTGCCCGCTGCCAGCGCGACTTTCAGCAGCCGCCCGTCAATCTTATCGCTCATGTCGAGGCGGCCGCCCGCAGCGCCGATATGCCCGCCGCGATGCCATCGGCGTGCCCGAATATGCAGCTGCCGGCGATCATGATGTTCGCGCCGCAAGCCCGGGCGGTTGCGATCGTCTGGCTGTTGATGCCGCCATCGACCTCAATATCGATATCATGGCCGCCATCCAGCACCATGCGCCGCAGTTGACTGATTTTGCTCGTGGTAGCGCTGATGAATTGCTGACCGCCAAAGCCGGGATTCACCGTCATCACATTGATCTGCTCGACCAGCTCCAGCACTTCGCGAATGGATTCGGCCGGCGTGTGCGGGTTCAGCGCGACGCCCGCACGACAGCCCGCTTCCTTGATCTGCGCCAGGGTGCGATGTAGATGCGGACAAGCTTCCACATGTACGCTGATGGCGGATGCGCCGCTATCGGCAAATTGATCGATGTAGCGCTCTGGCTCGACAATCATCAGGTGCACATCCAGCGGGATGCGCGCGACGCGAGCGACCGCCTGCACAACCAGCGGTCCCATGGTGATATTGGGTACGAAGCGCCCATCCATGACATCAATATGTATCAGTTCCGCGCCGGCATCTTGTGCTTGAAGCACCTGGTCGCCCAGGCAGCCGAAGTCCGCCGCCAATATCGATGGCGCGATTTTGAGCGGTCGCCGCGTCGTCATGGCGAGGAGATTGCTTCGTTTGACATAGCGGGAATGGTACTGCCTGCGCGCGCCTGTGGCAACAGCAGCGCCGTTTTGAGTTGCCCGCAGCCCGCCGCGATATCGATGCCCCGCCGCACGCGCACCGTGCTGCCCACACCGAAGCTGCTCAGCGCCACCTGAAAAGCCTCGATTTGGCGCGAATCGGCTGGTAGTCCTGTATAACCGCCCGTAGGATTCAAGGGGATGATGTTGACATGGCAGTTCATGCCCTGCAGCAGCCTCCCCAGACGCCGGGCTTCATCGGCTGTGTCATTTTCGCCGGCGATGGCCGCCCATTCAAAAGAGATGCGCCGACCCGCCCGAGCCGTGTAATAGCGGCAGGCATCCAGCAGCGCCGCAATATCCCAGCGCCGATTGACCGGCAACAGCTGCGAGCGTTGGGCATCGTCAGACTTGTGCAGGCTGACCGCCAGCTTGACTTGCAGTCCCTCATCGGCGAAGCGGCGTATCTGTGGCGCAAGCCCGACTGTGCTGATCGTGATGTGCCGCGCGCCGATGCCCAGCCGCCGCATCAGCATGCGCACCGCTGCCAGCGACGCCTCATAATTGTGAAACGGCTCGCCCATGCCCATGAATACGACATTGCTCAGCCGTTCGCCCCGCGCCGCCAGCTCCCGCGCGAAGATCATGGCTTGCTCAAAGATCTCGGTGGGCGTGAGGTTGCGGCTGAAGCCCATCTGTCCAGTCGCGCAGAAGACGCAGCCCATGGCGCAACCAGCTTGTGAGGATAGGCAGGCGGTCATGCGACCATCCGCGTAGGGCATCAGCACCGACTCGATGAGCTGCCCGTCATGCAATCGATACACGCGCTTGATCGTGCCATCGCGGCTGATTTGCTGCGCGGCTAATTTCAGCTCGCCCAGTTCGGCGACTTTCGCGAGTTTGTCGATGGTCGCGCTCGGCAAGTTGCGCATGGCGGCGAGCTTTTGCACGCGCTGTCCATACAGCCAGTCCCAGATCTGCCTGGCGCGGAAAGGCTTCTCGCCCAATTCAATCATCAGCTCGCGCAACTGCGCTAGTTCAAGCGCGTACAGATTTGCCATGTTCGTCAAGCCACATGCGCTAGCAGGAAAGGAAAAAAATTGTAGCTGGCATGGGCAGCGATAGCCACGCCAGTGTTCCAGCGAACGCGCAGCCAGCCTAACCCCAGCGACAAGCCGAAGATGATCAGCGCGCCAGGCGTATACAGCAGCGCCGGGTGCAACAGCGTGAAGAATATCGAAGTGACCAGCGCGCCGAAGACCGGCTGCAGTGCGCCGCGAAACAGAATCTCTTCGCTTGTAGCGGTCAGCAGAGCCAGCAGCAGGGCGGGCAACAGGTTGACACGGAGCGCTTCGTGCAGCAGGCGCGCCTCCCTGGTCTGCTGCACGAAGGTATCGGCCGGCACAGCCTGCGACCAAAGCGCTGTCGCCGCATAAGCCAGCGAATACAGGCAGAGGCCCGCGCCCAGCCCCGCCAGCCAGTCGCGGCGTCGCAAGCCCGGCAAGCCCAGCCGCGCGCGCGCCTGTGGCCAACTTCGCCAAAAAGGCAGCCCGATACCTAGCAGCGCCAAAGCCAAGAAGACCAGCGCCGTCAACGCTTGCGACTGCAGCGCCCCCCAGGCATCGACCGATCTGTCTGCCGGCGCAACGCCATTGACCAGCCCCAGCCCAGCGCCCAGCATCAACAGCACGAAGGCGGCGCGATGCACGGGTTTGCGCGCGCTGAATGACGGCTTTTCCCAAAGGCTCAGCCGCAGGATCGCCATTTCGATGGTCATGAAGCAAGCAGACAGCATGAATTCCTCGATTCAATCCATCAGTATAGATGGCAATCGCATTGGAAGGTAGTTTCAACACAGAGAACACGGAAGCAAGTCCAAGTTAGTCATGCGACAACCGGACAACGCCGCTCAAATTCGCGCCCGACTCTGGTCTACCCCCTGATGCTTTCGGGGGAGTGGAGCGGACTGACGCGCAATCATGCCACTTTTCGCGCAATTCGCTTGACAATTAACGGGATATATTGTATTCTGAATCTATTGTGAATATCACATTGCCGATATGATTCAGTCCGCTATGTATTCTGGTCATTGCCGCAGGGAGATCGTAATGAAAACGTCCAGTGGGAATTCGCCTTTTTCCTTGAGTCTCGCATCTACCCCCCCCCCCCCCCCCCCCCCCCCCCCC
>DAOUJB010000245.1:0-2585 GCA_034423155.1 Anaerolineae bacterium
GACCTCGACACGCTCTACATCACCACCGCCAGCACGGGCATAGACGAAGCCGACAAAGACAAATATCCGCTGGCGGGCAGTTTCTTCCGCTGTGTGCCCGGCGTGAAAGGCGCTCCGACCGCGAAGTTCGGCGGCTGAGGCTTGAACCCGCTCGGTCCTCCTCGTCCAGTCAGGGGGAGGCAGGTACTGGCTACCCTCTCCGTGTTGACGGGGAGGGGTGTCGAAGCGGGCGAGTCGCCGCCTCGCCCCTACGCGCGGCTGTCGGGAGCACCGAGGGGATGAGGCAAGTGAGAATCGCCAGGCTAGACCATTCGCGCCAGCTCAACTACAATGCCGGCGTCGGACACAGAAGGAGACGACCTTTGCGCACATTAATCCTTGTTTTGCTTTGCGGGATCGGCGTCGTTCTCAGTGGCTGCGCGGCGCAAGCCAGCTTCGGCGATGCCATCACCGAGGGCGAACCAACGCCTATCCCCACGCCGGTCGTCCCCAGCAAGCCCATCTACACAGTCGAGCGCGGCGATATCGTCTATGAGCGCCGTTTCTTCGGGCGAATTTCACCGGTGCTTTCTGAAGAATTCGCCTTTGAAATCGATGGGCGCGTGCAAGATATCTTCGTCGATGCCGGCGTCGATATCAGCCAGGGCGATGTGCTGGCGAGGCTCAATACCAACGCGCTGGAAAACCAGTTGCTGGCGGCCAACGAAGAATTGGCCATCGCCACATCTATCCTGGGAAGCGCCGAAAACAAAGAACGCTTTGATAGCCGCCGCGCCGCACTCAACTTGCAGACGGCGCAACTCCAGCTCGACTACGCCACTGCCAGCGCAGCCGACCCGCCCAGCGCCGACGAAACCCTGCAAATCAACCTGCTCACCATCGCGCGCGATCTGGCGCAAGTCGCCATTGACGAGCTGACGGAAGGCGTCGACCCGCAACTGCGCTTCGATGTGCAGCGGGCGCAGAAACGCGTCGATGAGCTGAATGCCACCATCGCCAGCGCCGAGCTGATCGCACCATCCGCCGGCCGCCTGACCTACTTTGCGCCAGACCCCGGCGAGCAAGTCTTCGCCTTCGAGCCGATCGCCGTCGTGGCCGACATGACCGTGCTGGAAGTCACGGACGAGATGGACGCCGACGACCTCAGCGAACTGGCCGAGGGCATGCCGCTGACCATCCAGCGCGCCAGCATCCCCGGCAATGTCTACAGCGGCACCATCGCCCGCTTGCCCGCGCCCTATGGCTTGTCGACCGACGAGTTTGTGCATGTGGCATTTGACGAACAGCCGCCGCCCGATGAATTCAAAGTCGGCGACCGCATGAACTTCACCGTGGTCATCGATACGCAAGAAGATGTGCTGGTGCTGCCTGTCTCGGCCATCCGCACCTTCAGCGGACGCGATTTCATCGTCGTGCAAAACGAAGGCGTGCAGCAGCGCGTTGATGTGCGGCTGGGCTTGGAAGGCGGCGGCATGGTCGAAATCTTGAAAGGCGCAGAAGAGAACCAGGTGGTCATCGGTCCATGATGCGCCAGCTGCATCGCATCCGCGCTATCCTGGTCGTCGCGGTCAAACGCCTGCTGGCTCAGCCGCTGCTGTCATCCGCCACCATTATCGGTTTGACCGTGGCTGTCGCCCTGGTGCTGACCATCCCCATCTATGCCGAGTCGGTGGCTTTTCGCATCTTGACCGAACGCCTGACCGAAGGACCCGACCGCATCAATCGCCCGCCGTTCTCTTTCCTCTTCAGTTACATCGGCAGTTGGAACGAGCCCGTCAACTGGGAAGCGATCAATGACCTGGACGGCTATCTGCGCGAGAAGGGCGGCGCAGAGCTGGGCTTGCAGACGACGCGCCTCGTCCGTCACCTGGAAACGCAGAATTTCCGCCTTTATCCGGCTGGCGAGACGAATTATCGCGACGAGAACCGATCGCTGGATTATGTCAGCTTCGGCACGACCGAACATATCGAAAGCCAGGTCGATTTGGTCGATGGCAGCATTCCCGCGGCCGCCTCGCCCGAGCCAAACAGCATCATCGAGGCGATGATCCACCAAGACTTCGCCAGCGATTTTGGCATACAGGCCGGCGAGAGCTTCGTGGGCTACAACTGGCGGCTGGATGCCGATCATCCGCTGCAGATCACCGAAATCCGCATTTCGGGCATCTGGCGTCCGCTCGATGAAGACGATGAATACTGGTTTTATCGCCCCAATGTCTTCTCCGATATCCTGCTCATCAACGAAAGCAGCTATGCCAACCGCATCGCGCCATTTACCGAGCACGAGATCAACCTGGCGGTCTGGTATCTGGTTACCGATGGCAGCAGCATCAACACCAGCCGCGTGAATGAGCTGATCCGCCGCCACGATGACACAGAAAAGATCGCCGACCAATATCTGTCCGGCACCTATATCCAGGCTTCGCCGGTAGACGAGCTGAGTTATTACCGGCGCGTGATGTCGGTCACGACACTGACGCTGACCGTCTTCAGCATTCCCATCGTGGCGCTGCTGATCGTGTTTTTGATCATGCTGGTCGGGCTGGTGGTCGATGGACAGCGCAACGAAACGGCTGTGATGCGCA
>DAOUJB010000246.1:0-7579 GCA_034423155.1 Anaerolineae bacterium
GGGGGGGGGGGGGGGGGGGGGGGGGGGGGGGGGGGTGGGGGGGGGGGGGGGGGTAGGCTGCGAGACTCAAGGAATCTTGCGGGTTTCCGCTGGATGTTTTCATTTCGATCTCCCTGCGCCAATGAACAGAATACATGGCGGACTGAATCATATCGGTAATGTGATATTCATAATAGATTCAGAATACAATATATCCCGTACATTGTCAAGCGAATTGCGCGATAAGTGGCATGATTGCGCGTCAGCCTGCCCCGCTGCATCTGCATGTCCGGCATTGGTGTTAGAATCAGCGTGGCGATGCTGCTAACTGGCAGTCCAATGACGATTTGAAAGGGGTCAGCGGCGGCGCGCTCTGGGGGCGCGCGACAAGCTGGATTGCATCGCCGACCTGGGATGACCAGCAAGATCAAGACCTGCTAGACTTTTACAATCAGCAAATCAACATTCGCAAATACAAGAAAGGTACAGGCACATGATTATTGGCGTGACAGGCGTAGTCGTCGATGACCAAGAAAAAGCGCTGCAATTCTACACCAAGACGCTCGGCTTCCAGCTCAAGCGCGATATGCCCTTAGGCAATCCCGAAGGCGACCGCTGGCTGACGGTGGTCTCGCCAGAGCGGCCCGACGGTGTCGAACTGCTGCTGGAGCCCAATCGCAATCCGGTATCGCTGGCATTTCAGCAGGGGCTGATGGAACAAGGCTTCCCCTCCATCATCTTGGGTGTCAACGATGCCCAAGCCGAATACGAGCGGCTGAACGCGTTGGGAGTCGAATTCACGATGCCGCCATCCGACATTGGTCCCGCGATCATGGCGATCTTCAATGATACCTGCGGCAACCTGATTCAGATCCTGCAAGAAAAAGCCTGAGGCTCGCTTAGCCTTCGTGCTCCCGCAGCAGCCGCAGCGCGCTTTCTGCCATCACGCCGACGCCGATGGGCAGGCAGCCTTCGTGAATGTCGAAGATGGGGCTGTGGTGCGGGCGGTTGACATGGTCCAGCTTTGCGCCCAGCCGGATCATCGCGCCCGGCGCTTGCTGCGTCATAAACGCGAAGTCTTCGCCAGCCATGATCGGCTCGCCCTGCTCTGACTGCTCCGCGCCCAGCAAGTCCGCGCCCACCTCGCGTATCAGCGAAGCCACGGTTGGGTCGTTGTAGAGCGCGGGATAGCCGGTCGAGATATGCAGTTCATAGTCGCCGCCGAAGTGGCGCGTCAATGCGAAGGCTTGCTCGACCAGGCGGTGGATATCTTCGCGCGCTTCTTGCTCGAATGTGCGGATCGTGCCGGTGAGTTTGACTTCGTTGGGGATGACATTGGGCGCGATGCCGGCGTGAATGCTGCCTAGACTGACGACAGAGCGTTCGGTGGGGTTGCGGCGGCGCGAACGAATCGCCTGCAGCGCGTTGATGACCTGCGCAGCCAGCCAGATGGGGTCGAGGCCGTTGTGCGGCGCAGCGCCATGCGTGCCCTCGCCAATGATGGTCGCCTCGAAGGCATCGGGCGCAGCCAGCGAAAAGCCATCGCAGACCGAGATGCTACCGACTGTGTCGCCACTGCTGACATGACAGGCGATGACGGCATCCAAGCCCGCCAGAGCCTCCTGCTCGACCATTAGGCTGCCGCCGCTGTGACCATCGCTTTCTCGCCATTTTTCTTCGCTGGGCTGGAAGAGCAGGCGCACTTCGCCAGCCGGGCGATCGGGCAGGTCATTGAGCAGCTGCGCCACACCCAGCAGCATGGCCGTGTGCGCATCGTGCCCGCAGGCATGCATCAAGCCAGGCGTCTGCGATTTGTAGGGCACATCGTTGGCTTCCTGGATGGGCAGGGCGTCCATATCGGCGCGGATGCCGACAGCGGGCTTGCCTTCGCCGATGCGCGCCACCACGCCCGTCTCGGCGACGCCGACTTCGATCTCGATGCCCATATCGCGCAGCGTCTCGGCAACCAGGCGCGAGGTGCGCTGCTCTTCAAAGCCCAGTTCGGGGTGCATGTGAATTTCTCGACGCCAAGCGACCAACTGGTCGTTCATGGCATTGGCGGTCTCAAGCGTGGTCATGGCAATCGTCCTTTGCGTTCATTTTGCCGTGATTGTAACCGCAATTGCCGCAGAAGGTTCGTCAACAAAGTAAACCATTTTTTGCCACCGAGTTCACCGAGTTCTTTGAGTACACAGAGGAAGTGACTATGGAGGTTTGCAAGGACTTCGCGGCGACAGGTTTGACACAGGATAGCGCTAGAATGCGCGGCGAGCCTGTCGAATAGCGGTCTAATCAAGGTGAGAATTCTTGTAATGTCTCTACTTTCTGACTCTCGGTGACCTCTATCAACTCGGTGAACTCGGTGGTTCAGTATTATTTGATTACTTTCTTTGTTTCGCTGAGGCACAGCGGCACGGAGGCGAGTCATTCCTGCGGACAGCCGCGATTCCCGCGCGGACCAGCTTGCAGCGGGCAGCGGTCATCAAGCGTATCCAGCCCGTCATCATCGAAATCCTGGCAACCGCGCGTAGTCCCCGGCGCCCATTCATTCGGGCAGGCATCAAGCGCATCGCGGAAGCCATCCCGATCCAAATCGTCTGCATACGGACAGCCTTGCGCATCGACAATACCACCTTCGTCCGGGCAGTTGTCATCCCGGTCGGGCACGCCATCATAATCGCGGTCGTCGGTGATCACGCGCGGCTGTTGCGTGGGGCTGGGCGGGACGATTGATGGCGCGGGGATGGCGGTTGGCGGCACGATTTGCAGCGGCGTGCTGACCGGCGGCAAGCTCAGCGGCGTATAGGTCGGGAATAGCGGTGGCGAGCTGGGGCTGGCGGTCGCATAGAGGTTTGCGCCCAAGGGCGTGAAGCTGGCTGGGGGCTGCACAGTCATTGTCGCTTCGACCGCTACGCTTTCCACCAGCACGGGCGCGCTGCCGATGATGTAAAGCGCGAAGCAATAAAAAGGCACAGTCGCGGCGATGATCAGCAGCATCAACAAGCGCAGGCGTTCGTTGCGGTTGCTCGCGCCTTGCACGATATCCAGCGTGTTCATGCGCGCCCAGGCGATAATTCGCGTATCTGATACAGCTCGCCATCGACGAAGCCGCGCCGGCGATAATAGTCGCGCGTGCCAACAGCGCTGATGACAGCCAGCCGCCCATAGCCGCGCGCAGCCGCCAATTCCGCCGCTTCTTCGAGCAGGCGCGTTCCTAAGCCGGCATGCTGAGCGCGACCATTCGCCGACTCGCCGATGCCCAGCGCCAGCCCATACACATGCACCTCGCGGATCATCGCACAACCGCGCAGCTCTTCCAGCAGCGGCTCTTGGCTCAGTTCTGGCAGCGACAAGCGCAAGAAAGCGGCGATATCGCGCGAGGCGGTGATGAATTGCAAAAAGATTTCTTCGCCAATGCTGGACTGATATTGCTGGCGATCCAGGCGCAGGTCGGCCGCTTGCACCGGACGCCGGCCGATTTCGCGCGCGCGGATGTCGCTGCTGGATTGACCGCGCCGGGCCAGTTCGGCTTCGACCAATTGGCGGAAGTTGGTCACCTTGTTGCCATCAACGATATCGGTGCCGGGGATATCGCGCACGACTCGCGTCAGGCGGCAGTATTCGGGCGTATGCTCAAAGCAGGCGACCAACAACTCCAGCAATTCCGCCTGCGTGTAGGGCTGCCACCGGCCGGCGCGATAAGGCTGCATCAGCTCGGCGCTTTCGATGAGCGAGCAGGGATAGATTTTTAGCTCGTCGGGGCGGAAATCGGCATCATCAAAGAGGCGCGCGAAATCGTCCAGGTCGGCGCTGGGCGATGAACCATACAGGTTGGGCATCCAGTGCGCGTGGATTTTGAAGCCAGCCAGGCGCAGCAGCTTGACAGCGCGGCGAGTGGCAGCGACATCGTGTCCGCGTTTATTCATGGTCAGCACGCGGTCGTTCAAGCTCTGGAAGCCGATCTGCACTTTGGTGCAGCCCAGCCGGCGCACGCGGATGACTTCTTCGGCGCTGATGTGGTCGGGGCGGGTTTCGACCACCAAGCCAACCGCCCGACATGCCGCGTCTTCGTTTTGTCGCTGCACAGCTGCCAGTTCGTCCCAGCTGGCGTATTCGTCGGCCAGGCTGCGTTGTCTGCTGCCCGCCGCGATCTCACCCGCCAGGCCGCGCGACCGCTGCATCTCAGCGGCATAGAGGCTGGAAACGACCTGGTTGTAGGATTCGCTCAGCGTCTCGCCTCGCAGAGCCATATCGCTGATGGGCGCGCCAGCAAATTGCGAGCGACTGCGCAGGGCGGCTATCACTTCGTCGCGTCGGTCGATGCCAGCGCCGAAGTCGTGCAGGGCGTCGAAGATGCGCTTGACGAACCAGATCTGGTAGGTCTCGGGATAGAATGACCAGGTGCCGCCGAGAATGATGATTTCGATCTTGGCGGTGGAATGCCCCAGGTTGTGATAGGTCTGTAGACGCATCCAGGTTTGCAGATAGGGGTCGAAAGCGTTTTTCTCGGCGCGCTGGGCACCGGGCTCATCAGCCAGATAGCTCTTGGGCATGCGCACATCGTTGGGGCAGAAGATGCAAGTGCCTGGGCAGGGGAAAGGCTTGGTCAGCAGGGTCAGCGGCGTCACGCCCGACAGGCTGCGCACCGGTTTGCGGCGCAATTTGTAGAGCTGCGCTTCGTCAAATGCGGGCACATCAGCTTGTCCGGCGAAGGCTCTCCAGGCATCCAGCAGATTCGCCAGGCTGTAGAATCCAGCACCATTGGGCTTGGGATACTGGCGCATGAGCTGCTGATGCTCGCGCGGGGTGAGGCGGCGCGGCTGGCTGAGGATGTGGCGCAGCAATGGCAGCAGCTGCTCGCGGTGCGCCTCGACATCCAAGTCGTATTTGCTGGTGGCTTGCATTTGCGCTCTCGCTGCCCCTCGCTTGCCCTACTGATTTAACCACAAAGGCGGCGCTGGCACAAAGGACAGTGCGCAGGGATGAACGACCCCTGACGCAAAAGGGAGGGGTGCCGAAACGGGCGACCCAATGGCTCGCCCCTACGCGCGGATGTCGGGTGTGTTCGCGGGCGAGTCGCCGCCTCGCCCCTACGCGCGGATGTCGGAGGGATTGAGGGGGGTTGCGCCTCGTCCCTACGTATGCCTGTCGGGAGGAGCGAGGGAGGTCAACTGTAAGCAGAGTCTGTGGCTTTGCGGGCGAGTATTGTACGCTGTAGGCGACCTCAACCAGGAGCTGCCCCCATGTCCCACTTGCTGCCCCGCTTCACGCGCGCCCTGACCAGGCGGCCCGCAGCCAATTTCGCCGCTGGCATCACCGAGTCGGCGCATCTGGGCGCGCCCGATTATGACAAGGCGCTGCGTCAATACGCTGCCTACCTGGCGACGCTGGAAGCTTGCGGCTTGCAGGTGATTGCGCTGCCGGGCGATGAGCGCTTTCCCGATGGACATTTTGTGGAAGACCCTTTCGTTATTTTCCGCGGGCTGGCTTTCCAGTGTCGCTCGGGCGCGGCGGCACGGCAGGGAGAAGGCGAATCGCTGAAAGCGCACTTGTCCGATCTGCACATAGTCGAAGCGCCGGCCGATGCGCGCATTGACGGCGGCGATGTGCTCTTCTGCGCCGACCGCGTCTTGGTGGGCCTCTCCGGGCGCAGCAACCGGGCTGGCTGGCTGGCTTTGCGAGCGGCATTGCGTATTGTGCAGCCCGATATCCGCGTCGATGCCGTGCCCATGCGTGGCATGCTGCACCTGAAAAGCGGGCTGACAGAGCTTGCGCCGGGCGTCTTGATCCATTGCCCGCTGCTGCAACTGGATTATGATTTGTCGTGGGCGCGGGTGATCGAGCTGCCACCAGAAGAAGCCCATGCCGCCGATGTCATGCCCGTGAACGATGCGCTGGTTGTCGCGGCTGGCTGCCCGCGGGCTTTGGCTGCTGCGGAGGAAGTCTGTTCGCGGGTCATCACGCTGGATATGAGCGAATTCGTCAAAATGGATGGCGGCCTGACATGCCTGTCGCTGCGTTATTGAAGAGGCTGGTCAGGCTGGCGACACAAGGTTCGCCCCTGCGCTGGCTTTGGCTGCTGCCTGCGCTAGTGGCGATATTGGGTTCGTCCGCGCAGGAGATCGAGCTGCCGGAATGCACCTCGCGCCCGACCGTGCACGCGCATAGGCTGTATGTCGATCAGGTGCGCTGGTGCGTCGAGCGGGTGATTGAGGCGCCAGATATCGAGCCCTATGCTTTCACGGCGCTGGAAGTGGCGGCCGATGGCACGCTGTATGCGACGCGTCCCCTGGCCGGGGCGGTGATGCGCATATACGACAGCGATGGCGACCTGCTGCCCGATGCCATGGAAACTTATGCCGATGGCTTGAGCCTGCCCAACGGACTGGCCGTTCATGCCGGCGCGCTCTATGTGGCTGGCGGCGCGCACATCTATCGCATCGACGCAGGCGGCGCAGTGCATACACTCGTGGACGACCTGCCCGCGGGCACAGGTTTTTGGACGGGCGGACTGGCGATTGGCGCGGACGAACGGCTGTATGTGGCGGTGGGCGCGCCCTGCGATCACTGCGAATATACAGAACCAGAGCGTGGCGCAATCTTGAGCATGAACCTGGACGGCAGCGATCGGCGCGTACTGGCCTCGGGATTTCGGCAGCCGGCCGACCTCGCCTTTTATCGCGGGTCGCTTTGGACGCTGGACAGCGCGCCCTTGGGCAGGGTCGGCGGCGTGGACGAATTGAACCGCGTGCAAGAGGGCGGCTGGTATGGCTTCCCCACTTGTGTTGGCGAGGCCGCGGATTGTGGCGATGCCCTGCCGCCCAGCATGACATTTGGGGCGGGCGCAACGCCCAGCAGCCTGGTCGCCTATCCGCATGACATTCACCCGGGCACGGAAGATACGCTGCTGGTTGTGCTCAGTGGCGCGCCCAGCCAGGTCGATATCGTCGGTTACAAAGTGATCATGATCAGCTTTGACGAAGCCGACCAGCCTTTGGGAGCAGCCGTCGTCGCGCCCTATGTCTGGGAAAGCGGCCGCCAGGCTTGGCTGCCCTATCGCGGCGATGCGCTGCACTTCCGCAAGTTTGTGCACATCAACGAACTGGGTTTTGGTTTCTTTCCCCAGCAGCCGCTGGCAATCGCCGTGAACGAACACGGCTGGATGTACATTAGCATGACCGGCGGGCAAATCATCGCGCTGCGACCGCGCTATACGCCGATATGGGAAGAGCACTATCCAAGCGGCGAGCGCTATCCCATCTGGACGCCTTTTCACCCGAACTTCGATCCAGCTGCCCCCACGCCAAGAGGCCTGGACAGATGAGTGAATGCACCAAAGTACGGCAACATCAGGAAGGATCGTTGTAGGGGCGACTCTTGAGTCGCCCACATGGTCAACGGCGATATGGTGGGCGAGACAAGTCTCGCCCCTACGGAATACGAAAAGCAGCTGAACCGGGCGGCGGTCCGCTCTGTGCCAAGCCGGCCCCCTGTGGCAAAATACGCACCCGCAAAGACAAACAGCAAATCGACAGGATGCCATGAGCGCGCTGGAAATCATTGCCAAGCACAAACTGGTCGCCATTGTGCGGCTGGACGA
>DAOUJB010000247.1:0-23104 GCA_034423155.1 Anaerolineae bacterium
TTGACCATGTTCATCGCCAGCGAAATCGCCAGGCTGATGACGAGGTAGGACAAGAGAACCATCAAGATGCCGGTTACGGATTGCCCGCTCTGGTTGATGATGGTGTTGGTCACTTGGAATATGTCTGTATACGAGACGGCGATCGCCAGGCTGGAGTTCTTCGCAAGGTTCAGATATTGGTTGCCCAGGGGTGGGATGATGACGCGCAATGCCTGGGGCAGTACGATGCGCCGCAGCATGTCGCCTTTTGAAATGCCCAATGCTCGCGATGCTTCCAACTGTCCCTTGGGCACGGCTTGAATGCCTGCGCGCACGATCTCGGCGATGAACGCGGATGTATAGATGACCAAGCCCAGAAAAACCGCCAGGTAGGCCGGCGAGATCTCGATGCCGGTTTCGACATTCCGACCGCGACGATCAAGCGTGGGCGGGCGGTAGAGCAGCGGCTGGCGCGTGTATTCCAGTTCTTGTTCGATCGTCAAGGAGCCCGACTCAAATGCGTCATCGTAGGCCATTTCTACGAAGGCATCGCGGTCGTCATTGTAGACGCTGATGACGGATGGGGTCGGCCGCATGCCCATGATCAGCCAGCCCAGCAGCGTGAAGCCCGCCACGCTGATTACTACGGCGCTCGTGCGCGGCGTGGGCCGCCCGGTCGACTCGGTGATAAAGCCGAAATATCGCCAAAGCGCCACCGCAACAACGATGCCAATGACAACGAAGACCATCCACTCGCCAAACAGCGACGACGGGATCAGTTCAAAGATCGCCACGCCCTTGATGCTGATGTAGATGCCGGGCAGGAATTCGACCGGTGTGCCGCTGCCGATCAGCTGTGTACCCAGCAGGTTGACCAAGATGATGATGGCGATGCCGATTTCGCGCGTGAGCATCCGCCAGGTCTGGCGCCGCAAGCTGCCGCTGAATTGCCAGATGCCAGCGATCAACAAGAGCGAAAAGGCATATTGCAGCAGGGGCAGATTGCGTATGCCTTCTTGGGGAAGCGCGATCGATTCTTGCTGCGGCGGCAGGGCGAAGATGACGATGAAATACCAGGCGAATATTTGCAAGAGGATGGGCGTGTTGCGCAATACTTCGACATAGGCGCGCGAGATATTGCGAACCAGAAAGTTGCGACTCAGCAGCAGCACGCCAACCAACATGCCCAGCACGGTTGTCGCCAGCAGCCCCAGCAGCACGACACGCAGGGTGTTGATAAAGCCGACGCTGAAGGCGTCAATATAGCGGTCGTTGGACGAATAACTGCCCGAGTCGGCGATATCAAAGCCGGCGCGGTTTTGAAGAAATTCAAAATTGGGTGTTTGGTTGGTGGCGTCCAGTGCCGTGTTGATGCGCACAGCCAGGTCGTTGAAGGCCAGCACCACGACCATCACAAACAAGATCTGGGCGATGCCTTGCAAGATGCGTCCATCGCGCAAGATCGGCGGCAACACATTTGCATCTTGTGAGGGCTTGGCGCTTACCATCGGCGCTCCTCAGACCGATAAGCTATGCTGGCGGAGACCGGTGTAGTGGGTGGCGTTTTCACACCACTTCTGTCCGCCTCGACTGGATTGTAGACGAAGGCGCCGTCAAAGACAAACAATAGTCGCTCAATGGCTGGGATCTCACGGGAACCTATGGGCTGGCAGCCTTTCCCTTAAAACAAAAGAGGCGTGTCGCCTGGCTAGACGACACACCCCACTTTTTCAACCTGCTTGGTGAAGCTCGCTTCGATCTAACGGAAGGGAGCTGCGTACAGCAAGCCACCGTCTGTCCACAGCGCGTTGACGCCGCGGTTCAGACCAAAGATCGTATCCGGACCCAGGTGGCGGTCGAAGATCTCGGCATAATTGCCGACCTGGCTGATCACATCAACCATGAATTCATCGCTGATGCCCAGGTATTCGCCAGCGACATTGTCGCCCAAGCCGAGCAGACGACCGATACCGGCATCTTCGCTGTCCATGAAGTCGCCGATGTTCATGCTGTTGATGCCAAACTCTTCGGCGCTCACCAGACCCCAAACGGTCCAGCGGATGATATCGGCGAAGGTCGCATCGCTCTGCGGGCTAACGGGGCCAAGCGGCTCTTTGCTGATCACTTCCGGCAGGATCAAGTGCGCGGCTGGATCGGCGGAAGTCGCCTTGCGCGAAACCAGGCTGCTCACATCGCTGGTGAAGGCATCGCAAGCGCCAGCTTCATAGGCATCCATGATCGCATCAAAGTCCTGGAAGGTGTTCAGTTCCCAGTCGGCATTGAGGCGGTTGCCCGTGTCGGTGATATTGAGCTCGGTGGTCGTGCCGGCGGTGGCGCACATGGTGACGCTCTCTTCGGCAAGTTCGGCGAGGTTGGTGACGCCGAAGTCGACCTTGACCATAATGCCCTGCCCGTCATAGAAGGTGGTGGGACCAAAAGTGGCGCCCCATTCGGTATCGCGGCTGAGCGTCCAGGTGGTGTTGCGGCTGAGCATGTCGATTTCGCCACCAGCCAGCGCAGTCGGGCGTTCGGCGGCGGTCAAGGGGCGGAAAGCCACAGCATCGGCATCGCCCAGCACAGCAGCAGCTACCGCGCGGCAGATATCGACATCAAAACCAACAAAGTCGCCAGCATCGTTCTGCGTGCCAAAGCCGGGAAGCACCGTGTTGACACCGCAGATCATTTCGCCACGGTCCATAATGCGCGCAACGATGTGCCCATCGTCCTGCGCCACTGCCAGCCCGCTGCCCAGCGCCAACAAGCCGATTACAAGAATTGCCAAAATTGCGTAACGTTTCATGTCCCTTCCTCCCTGAAGGTTTGTCAAATTACGAAGTGAGCCAGACAAAGCCCGACTCATGTCACAATCTTATTCTATAACGATTTCGCCAATGCGACAAGCGTGCCAAGCGGAATCAAAAAGACCGTCCTCACAACGCGCGGCTGCCCGAACGGTCCCTCTGCTGTATTGCACAACTGCGCCTAGCTGGCGGCCATTTCTACATCGGCGGGGCGAATCTTCTCCAGCACTGCGTTGATAGCGGCGCGGACCTCGCCCGGTTCGGCATGGCGTCCAACTTCTTGCTTGGAAAAAACCAGTTCGCCATTGACCGTGACATCAAAGACGCCGCCGGTGCTGGGAATGAGCTGCCAACTGCTGATGAAGTATTCGATTTCGCGCTCGTTCAAGATTTCGTCCGTCAAACTGACGGCATTGGGTTGGTGTCCTCAAGTGGCGCAATACTTGACGACGATATCCATTCCACCTTGTTGCATGCTGCATTCTCCTTCGATCTTGTGGCGGTCGACACCAGTAGTATAGCGCGGGTGAGCCGGATTTGCAAGCGTCCGCCCTTAGCCGGGCAATCGCATCAAAAAGGAAACCTATAGTAACGGCGACCCAATGAATCAAATACTTGCCACAGAGGCACTGAGACACAGAGAAAAGCGTTCAATTTATCTTTGAGTGGCTGACAGTTTGCCCTCAGTACAACAAGGATTCCAAAGTGTCCTGCCTTACCAAACCAAACTCTGTGCCTCTGCGCCTCTGTGGCTCTGTGGCAATTGACCAGTTTTATGCGATTGCCCTGGTCGCCCGCTCACACCACGATATTCACTTTCGGGTCTGTGCCATTGCGACCCGGGATATAGACGACGCGCCGCGGCGATTTGCCGGCCAGGCTGCGTTGGGCTGCTGCGCTCGCCAGCGCCAGCTCTTCCGCCCGCCCCCGTTCGATATCCACCGCTACGCCGATGGTTTCGCGCGGCTTGCCATTGATCATCACCACCAGATCGACAGACTCTTCGCGCGCCAGCTCGGCATCATATTGAGGCCAGGCTGCGGTGTGCACGCTGTATTCCCAGCCCAGTCGCGCCCACAGCTCCTCAGCCATGTGCGGGGCGAATGGCGCCAGCAGGCGGATCGCGGCATGCATGATCTCGCGCCAGGCTGCCGCGCCGATCGCATCCCGCCGCAGGGCATCTTTCAGCGCATTTTTGAACTTCATCTGCTCGGCTATGGAGGTGTTGAAGTGGAAGTTCTCCAGGCCGCGGTCGACCACGGCGATGCACTGGTACAGCTTGCGGATGATGTCGCGTTCGGCAGCCGCATCGCCAGCACAGGCGGGTTCGCCAGCCGTGGCGATATCCCAGATATCGTGCAGCCAGCCCTGCGGACCCTTGATGTTGTTTTCGTTCCAGGGACCGCCCTTTTGCCAGTCGAAATTGAACATCAGGTAGCAGCGCACGACATCCGCGCCGTAGCGTTCGACCAGTTCGTCCGGGTTGACCACATTGCCCTTGCTCTTGGACATGCGTTGGATATCCAGGTGCTGGCGCAACTGGTTGATGTTGTTCGCGCCCTCGATCTCGGGGATGATTATTTCGGCATCGGGCAGGACATCGACCAGCTGGGTGACGCCAGCCATGTCGACGCGCAGGATATTCTCCGTGCGCCGCGCGATCTCGCCAAAGACGCCTTCAAAAGCGGCCGGCACCTCATTCCAGCCAACCACCTCGACGCGATCGGCTTGCAAGGCCTCGCCGACTTTGCGCCCGCTGCACAGCACGAAATGTCCTTGCTGCTCGCCACCCAGCACTTGACCCTGGTTGCGCAACAAGGTCATGGGTTCGTCAAAAGCGCCTTCTGGATCGCGTCCATGCCGGCGCATGGCAGCGGCGGTCGCGTCATACACGCCGATATCTCGCAGCGCCTTGCTGAAAAAGCGCGTATACAGCAGGTGCATCACCGCGTGCTCCGCCCCGCCCGTATACACATCCACCGGCAGCCAATACGCGGCTTCTTCGGCATCGAAGGGCGCGTCATCACAATCCGGCGACAGATAACGCAACTGATACCAACTGGAGCACATGAATGTATCCAGCGTGTCGGTCTCGCGGCGACTGTTGTCGTCGACCTTGAAGAAGGGTTCGTGGTAGGTCAGCGGACTGCGACCAGTGGGCACAAAGTCGACATCATCGGGCAATTCCACAGGCAGCTCGTCATCGGGCACCGCCTCCACCTCGCCATCGCGGAATACAATCGGGATCGGGCAGCCCCAATACCGCTGACGGCTGATCAGCCAGTCGCGCAGGCGATAGTTGACCGATTTCTGACCCTTGCCAGTCGCTTCCAGCCAGTCGATGACGCGCTTGATGGCGGGATTCTCGCGTCCCTTGGCTGTCGTGCTGATACTGCCATCCATGGCATCGGAATTGACCATCGTGCCCGGACCAGCGTAGGCTTCGGTCATGGCCGCTTCTGTGAGCGGCTTTGACATGCCTTCGGGCTGGATGACCACTTTGACGGGCAGGTCGTGCGCGCGGGCGAATTCAAAGTCGCGCTGGTCGTGGGCCGGCACCGCCATGATCGCGCCCGTGCCATAGGTGATCATGACATAATCAGCGATCCAGATCGGCACGCGCTCGCCGTTGACCGGGTTGATGGCATACGCGCCGCTGAAGACGCCGGTCTTTTCGCGGTCGGCAAACAAACGCTCGACTTCGGTGCGCGCCGCCGCTTCCCGCACATAAGCCTCGACAGCTTCGCGGCGGTCAGCGCTGACGATCTTGTCCACCAGCTCGTGTTCTGGCGCCAGCACCATGAAGGTCGCGCCCCACAGCGTGTCCGGGCGAGTCGTGTAAATCTCGATCGGGTGCGCGCCAAATTCAGTGTGGAAAGTGGCTTTCGCGCCTTCGCTGCGACCGATCCAGTTGGTCTGCATGATTTTGATGGGCGGGGGCCAGTCCATGCCCTCGAAGTCCAGCAGCTCGTCGGCGTAATTGGTGATGGCGAAGAACCACTGCTCCATCATCTTCTGGACGACTGGCTGCCCGGTGCGTTCGTCCTTGCCATCGATGACCTGCTCGTTGGCCAGCACGGTTTGCAGCGTGTCCGACCAGTTGACCAGCGCCGAGC
This sequence comes from Anaerolineae bacterium, assembly GCA_034423155.1. Classification (GTDB taxonomy): domain Bacteria; phylum Chloroflexota; class Anaerolineae; order Aggregatilineales; family Phototrophicaceae; genus UBA6055. The sequence goes on from DAOUJB010000247.1 coordinate 5,897, forward strand.
CACGATAGGCGATGCCGTTCTCGTAGAACTTCTTGAAGAACCATTCCGACCACTTGTAATACTCGGGCGTGCAGGAGATGGCTTCGCGTTCCCAGTCGAACATCGCGCCCATGCTGCGCATCTGTTCGCGCATGCGTTCGATATTGGCGTAGGTCCACTTCCAGGGGTGGATGTTGCGGGCGATGGCGGCATTTTCGGCGGGCAGCCCAAAGGCATCGAAGCCCATGGGGAAGAGCACATTGTAGCCGCGCATGCGCATCCAGCGGGCGCGGGCATCGGAGGGCGTCATGGCGAACCAGTGGCCGATGTGCAAGTCGCCCGAGGGATAGGGCAGCATGGTCATGGCATAGTGCTTGGGTTTGCTCCAGTCGACGCGCGCGCGATAAAGCTGGCTGTCGTCCCAGAGCTGCTGCCACTTGCTTTCGATGTGCTTGGGTTGATAGCGATCATTCATGTGGTCTGGTCTTTCTCCCTGGCGATGCTGGCGCGGCAAAATAGGTCTCGGCGCAAACTGCGCGGCGAGCTTTCCTGTATAACTATGTACTGAGAGAGGTGTGGAAGCGCGAAGACGGGGCTGCTTATGCGCCCTGGATAAGGAAAGAGCGGGTCACCACGGGACCCAACGATGTGATTTGTCGCATCGCGTTGGCGCTTTCTGTGTTTGGTCGCGTCCGTTCGTGGCAGAGCATAGCATAGGCGCGGGGCGTTGTAAAGTGGCGGATTGCCTATGTCGGGTGTTGGGAATCTTTCGGGCGAGTCACCGCCTCGCCTCTACGGCAGAATTCGCGTTGCACATCGGTCCTTCGCCAGATCGGGCAGGAGACTGCGCGGGGTTATCGCCAGGTTTTGCGCAGCACCCGCAGCCAATTCTGATGCGCCATTTTGTGCAGCAGCGCGTCATCGTAGCCGGCGGCTTTCAGCGCGGCGGTCAAGTTGGGCAGCTTGCCGCAATCGCCCACAGCATCTGGCACGCGCGCGCCATCATAGTCCGAGCCGAAGCCGACGCGGTTTTCGCCCAGGCGCTCGACCAGATAATCAAAATGCCGCACCAAGACATCCAAACCGCGGTCGCTATCCCAGGCACCATCTTCGTTGAGGAAGCCGGTGGCGAAGTTCAAGCCGACCATACCATCCGACTCTGCTATGGCGTCCAGCTGCTTGTCGGTCAGATTGCGCGAAATGGGGCAGAGCGCGTGCACATTGGAATGCGTGGCGACCAACGGCGCATCGCTCAAAGCCGCCACATCCCAAAAGCCGGCTTCGTTCATGTGCGACAGGTCGATCAATATGCCCAGCTCGTTGCAGCGCTTGACCAGGCGTTTGCCCGCGTCCGTCAGCCCAGGACCATGATCCGGCGATGAAGGAAAGCCGATGGGCACGCCATGCGCGAAGATGGTCGGGCGGCTCCAGACGATGCCCAGCGAACGCAAGCCAGCTCGATAAAATACTTCCAGCGCATCCAGGTCGGCATCAATGGCTTCCGCGCCTTCCATGTGCAAGATCGCCGCAAAGACGCCGTTGTCGATGCAGGCTTGCAATTCGTCGGCTGTCCGTGTCACCTTGACCTGCCCGGCCGATGCATCCTCAAGGCGAAACAGGTCGGCCATCTGTCGCAGCGCCACGCCCTGCGCGTACTTGTGTTCAATCGCCGCCGGCGTGTACAGCTTGCTGGTATCGGGCATGTGGTCGGGGTCGATGCGCGACTCGGGATTGGGCGCGTAGACAGCGAAGAATCCACCCGCCAAGCCGCCCTGCCGCGCGCGAGGCAAGTCGATATGCCCGCCATCCAGGCCGCGCAGGAAGCCGCTATAGCTCACATCGTCGTTCTGATAGAAGCGCAGCAGCGTGTCGTTGTGGCCGTCGAATATCGAGAATTCTGGCATTGTCAGCCTCCCGGCAAATTCCGCGCCTAGATGATGTCAGCAATTGAGACGCGGCGCAACCTCCCTCAATCCCCCTACAGGTCAGGGGGAGGGGTTAAATGGGCGAGTCACCGCCTCGCCCCTACGCTGTCTCTCTGGGGAGGGTTGGGGGAGGGGTGTCAGTTATTCGCTGTCGGATTGTCGCCGGCGCTTGCCGATGGGCACGGGCACGGGCGCTGGTTTGCGCGGTTCACGGGCTTTTGGGTCGAGCAAATCGTCAATCTCTTTCAGAACCCGCCGACCCAGCTCGAGCAGTTCATCCCAAAGGTTGCGCTTTTGCTTTGCCAATCCAGCGACCTTTCAAGCCCTGATACGGCGAAAGTGGGATACGAATGGACCTGAGGGGACTCGAACCCCTGACTTCCACAATGCCATTGTGGCGCTCTCCCAACTGAGCTACAGGCCCGCAAGCGGCTTGCCTGCCAGTCTAGCCAGCCGCGCGCGGGCTGTCAATAGGTTCATGAAAGCCCCTGACGAATCGCCAGCCGATGTGGCATACTGGCGGCAAAAGGTCAGCGGCAACGAAAGTGCGAACCATGGCAGAAGAGACAGGTCCAACAAGCGTTCTGGTAATCGGCGGCGACAGCAGCGCAGGCTTGGCGGCAGTGAAAGCGCTGCAGGCAGCAGACCTACGGACGACAGCCACAGCCTGTGATGCCGGGGGCGCGCTGGCGATCCGGCGTTTAGGTGCGTTGCCGGTCTTCCCCGATCTGCGCCGCGCCAGCGAAATCGGCAGCAGCCTGCGCATGGCGCAAGCAGACGCGATTTTGCATACGAGCGCGCAGTCGCTATTGGGCGTGCCCCAAGTGGAAATCGACCGTGCCGCCCTGGGCGCGCGCATCCTCGCCGAGACGCAGGCAGTAGCGCGTGCCGCCCAGCAGCATGGCATCAAGCGTCTGGTTGCTCTCAGCGCCGGGCAGCCTGACGAATGCCTGCTAGGGGCCGAATCTGCGTTGGCATCGAGTGGCGTGAATGGCTTCATCCTGCGGACGGGCTATGTCTATGGCGGCAACAGTTGCGCCACGACCGCACTGGCCGACATGATCAAGCGCTCGGCGACTCCACCTTCGGGAGACAAACCAGCCAGTTGGATTCACGAAGATGACCTGGCCGCGGCGATGCTGACATTGTTAACCAGCGAGATGCCAGGCGACGGCATGACCATTGTTACAGCCGCCGCTGATTCGCCCCGCACGCCAGACGACTTCGCCATTGCGCTGGCTAGGGCGCTGGGCTTGGGCGCGCCACGATTCGCCAGACCGGGTATTTTTTCGATGTTGCGCCAGCCGACCGCCCGCGAGCGATTGCTGGCACGAGAAAACCTGCTGGACAGCCGTCAACTGCGCGAGACCTATGGCTGGTCGCCGCGCCATGCGGATATCGAAAGCGGCCTGGAAGCCACGACATTGACCTGGCGCTTGAACGATTCGGTACGCGCTGCCGATTATTATGAAATCTATGCAGACGCGGCTGCCGAAGCCATCGCCCAGCGAGAAAGCGGGATTGGATTGCCCCCGCCCGTTGTCGAAGAGATAACGCCGGCCGCCGAACCGGTCGCCGCAGCACAACCCGAGCCGGTCAAAGCCGCCGCGCCGCCACCGCCATCGGACGGACCCACGCCGTGGAACGAAGACGAAGCCAAGCGCGAAGAACGCCGCCGCAAAGCCCTGGAACGCAAAGCCAAGCGCGCCGCCAAACGCGCCGGGGGCTGATTGTATGGCCGACCGACTCCGCGCCGTGCTCTTTGACATGGACGATACGCTGCTCGACTGGCGAGATGTGCAGCAGAATTGGTCTCAGATCGACCGCCGCTACCTGCACAATGTCGTCAGTTGGCTGCGCCAAGAAGGCATCGCCAGCAGCATCGACCTCGACAAGCTGGGCTATGCTTTTTCCAGTCGACATCGCGCGGCCTGGCAAGAAGCGGGCGACACGCTGGTCGCGCCCCACATGCCACAGATTCTCATGGAGGCGCTGGCAGCGGTCGGCGTTGAACCCAGCGCCATTGACGAAGCCGACCTGATTGAAGCCTACGACTGGCGGGGCGTCGATGGCTGCCGCGTCTTTCCCGATGTGCCGCCGGCGCTGGAAATGCTGACCGCTGCGGGCTTGCGACTGGGCATCGTGACCAATGCCTCGCAGCCCATGTCCATGCGCGATGCCGAGCTGGAGCAGCACGACCTGTTGGGGCACTTTCCAGCATGTCGCATCGCGGCTGTGGACACGGGTCGCATCAAGCCGCATCCGCACATATTTGCTTGCGCGTTGGCCAAGCTGGGCACAGCAGCGACTGAAACCGTCTTTGTGGGCGACCGCTGGGGAGCCGATATCGAAGGCGCTTTGGGCGTGGGCATGCGCGCTGTGCACCGCGAAAACCGCCGATCGTGCCTGCGCATCGAAGACGAATGGGCGCAGTTGCACACATTGCGCGACCTGCCTACGATCCTGGATGCCTGGTATCCGGGTTGGCGCAATGGCAATCGCTGATCCTGGTCTGCAGCGCGACCTCAGCCTCATCCTGACAGGCTACCTCGAGCCGAATCGTCCGCGCATCGCCCGCGAATTGGCGCGTCGGCTGGGGCTTACGCTGGTCGATGTCGAGCGCGAAGTCGAGGCGCGCGCCGGCGACACCATCGGCAACATCCGCGACTTGTATGGCGAGCGCCACATCAAAGCTTTGGAGACGCAGGTCATGGATCAAGTCGTGCTGCATCGTCGGGCATTGATCCGCGTGGCCGGCAGCACCCTGCTCAACAGCGGCGCTGTGCCCGAGCTGCGGCGCAACGGCGTCATCATCTGCCTGGTGGCCTCGCTGGATTCGATTCTGCGGCGCATACACCTGACTTTGGGTGCGCGCTATCACGACCCTGCCGAACGCGCCCGTGCACTGGGCGACCTAAAACGCGAATGGCAAATCCGCGAGCTGCCAGACATCATCGAGTTTGATGCCACCACCATCACAGAAGCCATCCTGATCGAGCGCATCGTCGAGTTTTGGCGTGGGCTGTCGCTGCGGCGCGGCTAGCCGATCAGAAGGACACGCCGACCAGACCGCGTGTAACCTGGAAATCGTCCAATCCGGTGATGCGATGGCGCGGGATGTAGTCGCCGCTCAGCGCAGCTGTCAGCAGGTCGAGCAATTGTCCGGCGTCATCAGCCCGTGCCGAATCTAGGTCGCCCGCCCCAGCGTCAGCGCCCACTTGCAGCACCGGCAGCAGCGGATGCCCGGCCAGCGGGGGACCATCGACATGCGCCAAGATCAGCTCGATGCCACTCGCGCCCAAGCCCGCCAGAGTCTCTGCCCAGTGCCGGCGCGGGTTCGCCATGATATGGAAGCCGGGGCGCTTGGGCAGCCCTCCATACGCCAGGCTCGTTTGCGGTCGCGCCGACATGCCCAACAGCGTGCCGAAGTTGCCTTCGAAAACGGCGTCTTTGTCCGAAGCCACGACTGTGCCGCCGCCCGCTACAATAATCCGGCAAAGTTCCGCCAGCGTCCGCGCGCTTGACTCGGGGACATGCCCCTGCGTGATGAAGCCGATGCGCATGGCTTCCAACCCGGCAATGGCGCGCCCTGGCGCTTTGTCATTTTCCAGCCGTGCGCGGAAGAAATCCACGATGCGCGCCATCACCGCCTGGATGCCGCCGTCCAGCTGGATGCTCGCCCAGCCAAAATCGGCGGGATCCAAGCCGCGCTCCGCCAGCAGACCCCGAAAATAGCTGTTATGCGTGATTTCGCAGCCGTGCTCCAGCAGCAGCGTGTGGCGCAGCTTGGGATGCTGCAGATAACCCAGCTGCATATCGATGTATTCGGGCACGACGCTGCCGCCACAGCCTTCGGTATGCACCAGCGCGACAAAACGCGACAAGCCGACTCCCCGACCGATATGCAACGCATTCAGCTTCTCGGCGGTCATGCGCGCGATCTGCCCCGAGCACAAGCTGGTCGGCATGATCATGCCCACCAACTCGCTGGTGACGCCGCGCTCGGTTTGATAGACGGGGATTTCGATGCGCGGCAGCTTGTCGGCGGGGGGAATGGCGATGGGCTGGCCGCTATACGACTTGCGCTCCAAGATCGCGACATTGGCGGGACGGGTTTGCTGCCAGTCGCGCCAGATCTGCACCTGGTGATGCCCGGCGCGTTCGCCGACGGACGGCGTCCCGCTGGCGATATCGACTGTCAAATCCAGCGTGCGCGCGCCAAGCTCGTCCAGTGGCTCTCCGTCCAGGTAAGCGCCGGCATTGACATCCATATCCTGGCTGAGCAGGTCAAATCGCGCCGTAGTCGTCACAAACTTCAAGGTCGGCACGAACGGGAAGTTGGTGATCGAGCCGTTGCCCGTCACGAAGAAGATCATATTGCAGCCGCTGGCGACCTGACCGGCCACGCTTTCCAGGTCGTTGCCCGGGCTATCCATGAAATAGAACCCGCCATCGATCATGGGCTGGCTGTAGTCGATGACGGCGTGCAGGGGCACATCGGGATGGCGTTTGGCGGCCGCGCCCAGCGACTTCAGCGCGATATTGTAGAGGCCGCGGTATTTGTTGCCGCCCGAGGGATTGCCTTCGGCCGTCTGTCCGTGCCAGCCCACCCATTCTTTGAAGCGCTCGATCTTGCGCAAGAAATCCTGCGCTGTTTCCAGCCGCTCGACCTTGTCCAGCACATACGATTCCGCGCCGATCAGTTCGTCCGTCTCGGCCAGGTTGGCAGCGCCGCCATAGCGAATGACTTCTTTGGCCACCCAGGCCGCCAGCGGATTGCCGCTGATGCCAGAAAATGCGTCCGAGCCGCCACATTGCAAGGCGATCTTCAGCGCGCTGAGGGGCTGTGGGCTGCGCGTATCCTGGTCGACCAGCGGCAGCCAGTCGCGCAGGAGATCGCGGCAGAATGCGACATCGTCTTCAAAACCCTGCCCCAGCGAATAAAAATGATGCCGCAGATGTTCCAGCGGATATTCATTCGCCAGCATATATTCGCGCAGCTCGGCATTGGTGATGGCTTCGCTGCCATAGTCGAGGGCCAAGACAGCGCCGACATTGGGATGAACCATGAAGCCAGCCAGCGTGCGCAGCAACAGATCGCGGTTGTTGGGGTCGCTGTGTCCGCCCTCGGTGTGCGCCACCGGCACGATGCCATCGACATTGGCGCAGCCATCCGCCATGCTCGCCAGTCGCGTCGCCACAGCCCGCGCAAAGCCGCCCGTCAATGATGAAGTGCCCAGCACGACGATCATATTGCGCGTGCCCGTGCCGCGTCCACCGGCGCGCAAATAGCCCGGGAAAGTGCGCTGCTGGCTGTGTAGCGGCATTGGCTGCGCAGGCGCGAAGCTGCTTTCATCGAAAGCGTAGGGGGCGATCAAGTTGTCGAAGTTGGGCTGGGCGGGCAGCGGAAAATCCAGGTTGCGCCGCGACAACTCCAACTGCACACCCGCGTTGATGACATACTCGCCGGGCTGGATGTCGATGCTGGCGATGCCGAAGCGCTGCCGCCACGATGTCAAAGCCGCGCCGCGCAAGATGGGACGAATGGCAAAACGATGCCCCTCGAGGATGGCGTGGCTCAGCTGAAAACGGTCGCCAGCGTACAAAATATCCGTGCCCGCGGGCAGGTCGCGGATGGCGATGGCGCAATTATCGGCTGGGTCGGGCAGGCGCGCGAGTTCATGAAGCCGGGGCATGGGTTTGCCTTTGCTTGTCGGTTGTCTATATGGACAGATTGTACCCACAGAGAGCGCCAATGCATATCACTCTGTGCCCATTTTGCCCTCTGTGGTAGAAAATAACCTTGATGGCAGGTCTCATCCAGCGAGCGCGACATGGTCAAATTCATCATCATGTTTCGGCATCCAGAAGACGCCGAGGCTTTCGAAAATGTGTATCAGGATTTTTTGGGTTTGGTCGAGCGCATGCCGCATATCCAGCGCCGACAAGTCGTGCATATCACTGGCAGTCCGCTGGGCACACCCGATGTCTATCGCATCCTAGAGCTTTACTTCGAATCGACGCAAGTCCAGCAGACCGCGCTGCTTTCGGATATCGGGCAAGAAGCGGGCAACGAATTGCAGCGGCTGAAGCGCGGTTCGTACGAGTTGTACTTCGCCGATGTGTATGAAGAAGCCGGCGCGCAGACAGCGCAGCCCGAGGCCAAGGCCGCGACGCAATCAGCCGACAGCTAGCCGAGCGCGCAGCCCCGCCACAAACTCCTGCTTGCCGCCGTTTGCCGGGTGGCGCACCTTGTGACAAGCGATTCCCTGCTTGCACAGTTGCTCATGCGCGACATTGCCGACCGCGATGATCTGCTCGAATGTCCACATGGCCAGCAGCCGCTGGGTGAAGTCCGCGCCCAGCGCCAATTCTGCCCGGCGTGGCTTACGATTGCTGAGGGGATTTCCTGCCCGGTGCGGATGAAACGGGAAGGCATTCCAGATCAGTGGCAGCGCCCGCAACTCCGCCAACGCGCCCCAGACAATGGTAGCCGATTGTTCGCCATAGACGCGCGCGAAGCCGACATCGCCCACATCGCGGAAGCCGGCCTCGCGCCCAAACAAGTCCAGCGCCTCGTCGCCTTCCAGCAAGATTCTGCGGCTGGTGACGGGCACGCCGGTCAAACGGCAGCCACGGTAGCCGGGCGCTTCCATCAGCAGCAGCGCCGCAGGTTTTCGCATTTGCATGGCGCGCAGGTAGAGCTTTAGGTTGGCGCGGCGGATGGCGTTGTCGGCATTGCCCGGCGCATATTCATTGAAGGCGTCGGTGGGCAGTCGCGCTTGTGCAAGAGCGCTGATGAAATTGTCGATTTGCGCTGGCGTGGTCATGGCAGCCTGACTGGCGCATAGCCTTTGCAATGGCAAGCCGTTACAATGGCGCAAGCTTTTCGCTCAAAATGGATTGCGCGCATGAGCTATGACTATATCGTGATTGGCGCAGGTTCGGCAGGCTGCGTTGTCGCCAGCCGTTTGAGCGAAGTGGCGGATTTGCGCGTGCTGCTGTTGGAAGCGGGGGGACCAGACGACCATCCCGATATCCCTGTGCCTTTGGCTTGGCGCGACCTGCGCGGCGGGCGGCTGGACTGGAATTATGTCACCACGCCGCAAGCGCATTGTCATGGACGCAGCATCCAAATGCCGCGTGGCAAGGTGTACGGTGGCTCCAGCGCGACCAACGCCATGATCTACCAGCGAGGCAGCCCGGCCGACTACGATGGCTGGGCGCGGCTGGGCAATCCCGGCTGGGCTTGGCGCGATGTGCTGCCCCTATTCACAAAGTCGCAGAATCAGGCGCGCGGACAATCGGCTTTTCACGGCGTGGCTGGGCCGCTACATGTCGGCGACCCAGTTGACCCCAATCCGTTGTCGCTGGCTTTCGTAGAAGCGGCGCAGCAAGTTGGCTTGGCGCACAACCCCGACTTCAACGATGGGCAACAAGCGGGGGCAGGGTTGCACCAGGTGACGCAGCTAGATGGCGAACGCTGCAGCGCGGCTGATGCTTTCTTGAAACCGGCTCTTCCGCGCGACAATTTGACCGCCCTGCCCTTCGCGCAAGTCACTCGCCTGCTTATGGACGGGAAGCGTTGCATCGGCGCGGCCTGGCGCAAAGACGGGCGTATGCACGAAGCGCGGGCAGAGCGGGAAGTCATCGTCTGTGCCGGCGCGCTCAACTCGCCGCAAATTCTGATGTTGTCTGGCTTGGGCGCTGCGGACGAATTGCGGCGGCTGGGCATCGATGTTGCCGCGGACTTGCCCGGCGTGGGGGTTAACCTGCAAGATCATGCGCGGGTATTCGTCAGTCATTTCGCTCGCGAACCGGTTTCTGTGGCGCGCATGCACGATCCAGACGAGCGCGCACGATATGACAAAGAACGGCGTGGCGTCTGGACATCCAACCTGGGCGAAGCCGGCGCGTTCATCCAGCTTGACCCAGCTGCGAATAGGCCAGAACTGCAACTGATTTTCTTGCCGCGCATTGATTATCCGCCCGATCAACACGCGCATGGTTTTATGTTGGCGCCGGGCGTGGCCGCGACAAAGAGCGTGGGCAGCCTGACATTGCGATCGGCAGATCCATTTGCGCCACCGTTGATCGACCCCAACTACCTGGCTGACGAGCGTGATATGCAAGCGCTGCTGGCAGGCATCAACATATCGCGCGAGATTTTGGCGGCGCAGGCACTTGATCGCTGGCGCGGCGACGAATACCGGCCGGGCGAGTTGCGGCAATCCGAGGCAGACCTGCGGCGATTCGTCCGCGACAACCTGGATACGATTTTTCACCCGACCGGCACCTGCAAGATGGGGCCCGCTGACGATTCGCTGGCTGTCGTCGATGCGCGGTTGCGCGTGCACGGAATAGAAGGGCTGCGCGTGGCCGATGCCTCGATCATGCCCTGGATCGTCAACGCCAACACCAACGCGCCTTGCATCATGATCGGTGAGAAATGCGCCGACCTGCTGCTGGGCGCTGGCTAGGGGCAATCTTGGGAGTGCTGAATATGATGATATGGCACGATTTCCCCCACCCCAAACCCCTCCCCCAAAATGAGGGAGGGGCTTATATTCCGCGAAATCGTTGGGAAAACTCCCCTTCCCTCGTTCTGGGGGCAAGGGGTCGGGGGATGGGGGCTTGTTGAGATATCAATGAATCACCACTGCCCAGTCTTCACAGATTTGAAAGGGTCGGGCGCGAGGTGTATAGTAAGCAGTAATGTGGCAGCATTACAGGATACATTGCAAATTGATTCTTGGACGCAGGCGATTGTGTTTAGCGCAGAAGTTTCGCTGGCTGCTTGCGCTCGGTGCCTTGCTGTTTGGCTTTGTGGCAATCGGGCAGGCTGGACCGCGCAATTATGCCATCACGCCGCCGCGGGTCAGTTACAGCGATGATGTGGCGCATGCCATCATCAGCTTCGAGGTCAGCAATCGTGGCGAGGCGGGGGCATTCGCAACCGACATTGTTATCACCCAGCACGAAGACGGACAAACTGCCTATGTGGAAGAATTGCCCGCGCTGGCCGAAGGCGAATCGCGCGCCTTTGATATTTGTCTGCCCTTGGCGGCTCTTCCAGACGAAGATGTCTTCTTCCGCATAAGCGCCGGCATCGACGAATATGAACTGGCCGGCAGCCGGATCGCGCGTGACAACGAACAGCTATTCCGCATTAACAAAGCGCAAGCCAGCGCTGGCAGTGGGGTCTGCGGCGGCGGCACATCCACAGGTCCTTTTTCGCTGTCCATTCCGCTGCTGGGTTGGCAGGTCGTCTTCCTGGGCGACAGCATCGCTGTAAACGGCGGCCAACTCAATTATGGCGCGGCGTTGCTGTCTTTGTTGGCTGTGCTGGCGGCGCTGGCATTTTGCCTGTGGCTGTTGAGCCTGGTGCTGCGATTGCTGTTTCGTCAGCCGCCCAAGTTCGATACCTGGCAGCCGCCCTATGCGCACAACAATTGGTACGACATGAATTCCACGCTGGGCAGGCGTCAGAACTGGCAATATCACGCGCAGAACAACCTGCTGGGCGTGGCCACCGCGCCAGACCAGCTTGTGATCGTCAAGCACTTGCTGGGCAGGCAGAAGCAGGTCATGAGCGGCTGGCGCATTAAAGCCATGCGCAGCATCCAATATGATATCTATGGGCGCATCAGCCGCACCGAAGTCTTGATGCCGCGCGGCGTCATCGAAAAACTGAACCGCCTGCTGGGGCGCGCGCAGACGTTGGACGAGGCGGCTCTTCACAAGGAGATCGAGCCACTGGCAAAGCGCATCAGCCGTGTCACCCTTTCGCCGATCGAAAAGCAAAATCTGCCCTTGCCCATCGCCCTAGAAATCCGCTTTGAAAGCGTAACCGGCGAGTCGCGCATCGTATTCGAGCTATATCAATTTCTTGGCGAAGAATGGCAGCTGCTGGATGCATGGGAACCCGATCTGGGACAGACGGGCGCGCGTATCCCCGAGCAATTCAACTTTACGCTCAACGGACAGTTGCCGGGCGAAGAAGCGCGCGAATACAAGTTGCGCCTGCGGGCGGATTTGGCGGCGCTGCTGCTGCGGATGATCAGCCAATTGCCAGCCAACAGCATGGAAGAAACGCCTCCCGATGTCGCGCCACTGGATGTCAGCGATATGTAACGGGATGTAACGGGATTCAATGTAGGGGCGAGCCATTGGGTCGCCCGTTTGTACCTAACAGTAACATTGCCAGGGCGAGCCATTGGGTCGCCCGCTTGCCGCCAGTCGTGCTAGAATGTGCGGTACTGCTTGCATCATCCAGTCAAGGAGAAATTGCCCATGTCGGCTGTCATCCCAGACAATCTCAAAGATCTGCTCGAACGACCGCTCATCGTCGCCTTCGCCACCAGCAACCCCGATGGGCAGCCCCAGGTTACGCCGGTTTGGGCCAGCCTGGAGGGCGACCAAGTATGGATCAACTCGGCGGTTGGACGCCGCAAAGACCGCAACATCCGCGCCAATCCCAAAGTCACTGTGCTGGTCATCGACCCGCAGAATGCCTTCCACTGGGCGGAAATCCGCGGCGAAGTGGTGGCGTTTGACGAGAGCGATGCGGCGCTGGCGCACATCAACAAGCTTTCGGGCATGTATGCCGGCAACGACGACTATTACTCTTTCAATCCCGAAGGACGGGGCAAAGAACAGCGCGTCATCTACAAGATTCAACCGACGCGCGTCAACGGGATGTAGGCATTCAGACGCGTCCGGCGCGCCCGGTATAATCACGCAGGTAGAGAAAGTCGTGCCCGATGCTGCGCTTGCTCAGCTTCGCGATATTGGGCATGGTGCGCTTGTAGTGATTGGCTTTGACGCGTTCCCAAATCTGCGCCACAAAGTCGCGTGAGAAGCCCTCGGCGGCGACTTCGTCCACCGTGTAGCGCTCGTCGACCAGCAGGAATAAGACGGCGTCCGCCTGATCATAGGTAAAACCCAACTCGTCTTCGTCGGTCTGTCCCACCCACAGATCGGCGGAGGGCGGCTTGTCGATGATGGCGCCGGGCACGCCCAGATGCCGCGCCAGTTGCCGCACCTGCGCTTTGTAGAGATCGGCAATCGGATGCAGCGCCACACCGCTGTCGCCATAGATGGTGCTGTAACCCAGCAAGAATTCGGTTTTGTTGCTCGTGCCCATGACCAGCCCGCCCCAAGCCATGGATTGGTCATACAGTGTGATCATGCGCAGGCGCGCCATGATATTGCCGCGGCGCAAGCGGCTCATTTCGGGGAAGCGCTCGATAAGCGGGTCAGCCATTTCGCTGATGGGCAGGGTCAGATGCGGGGTGCCCAGGTCTTCGATGACGGCTTCGGCATGCGCCAGGCTGTCGGCGGACGAGGTCTTGTAGGGCATGCGCACCGCCAGCACCTGGTCCGCGCCCAGCGCCTGTGCCGCCAGGTAGGCTGATACCGCCGAGTCGATGCCGCCAGACAAGCCGATGACCGCGCGCTGCATGCCGGCTTTGGTGATGCTGTCGCGGATGAAACCGGTCAGGATGCGCGTGGCCAGCGCTGGATTGATGCGCAGGCGGGGCAACAGACTCGCGGCTGTATCAACTGTCATCGGCGCGCTCCGTCAGTGGCTGCAGCGAATAATCGGTCACCAGATGCGGGTAGCTTTCGGTCACACACAGGCGCAGGCGCAAGCGCAGGCCTTTTTCGCCAAGCATGATGAGTTGAATGGCATAATCTTCCGCCGATTCGATTTCAGCGACCTTCAGACGCCCGTGCAAGCGGCGCGCTGCTTTCAAATCGAGCAATCGCCGCTCGACCGGGTTTTGCAGCAGCGCCAGGTCATAATAGCCGCTGCACATGAATCCACGCAGCCGCCGAAAGTCGCCATCGTTATAAAAGCGCATCTGGGCGATGAAACGCCGGCCGGCTTTGCTGCTGCCGATTTTCTTTCGAAGCTCATCCATGGACTGCTTTTTTCCGCCCCAACGATTGCGCCGACTATCGTACCACAGCCGCATTGACTTGCGTTATGATTGGCTGGCGCAGGCAAAGGATCGATATGGCGGACAGACTAGAGGCCATCCAGCGGGCGCTCGACGAATTCCGCATGGACGACGCGCGCGCCCTGGCGGCCGAAGAACTGGCGGAAAAGCCCAGCGCGACTGCCTATTACCTGGCTTCGCTGGCGGCGCGTAATCATGGACAGCGCGTCGAATTCTTGCAGAAGGCGCTGCAGCTCGACCCCGAACATATGCGGGCAAACGAAGAATTGCGCGATATGCAGCCGCCCGGCGATACAAGCCCCGCACGCGCCGAGACCAAAGAGCCGGCACCCCGGCTGGCGGGTTTGACCAAGCGTTTCGCCGCCTTGCTGTTCGATGCGACCATCATCTCGGCCATGACCATGCTCGTGTTGCTCGCCAACGATAGCTTCGCGCCGCTGCAAGATGCCCTGTACAGCGCCGATGAAGAAGCGGCGACAGCGGCCTTTCGGCATTTTCAGCAAGCCACGATTCTGATCAACCTGCTGATTAGCGTCATCTACCAGACAGCATTCCTGACCATATTGAATGGGCAGACGCCGGGCAAAGTGGCTTTCAAGGTGCGCGTGGTGAAACAAAATGGCAAGCGCATCAACATCGTGGACGCCCTGCTGCGCAATGGTTTTGGCTACACCGTCAGCCAGCTATTTTTACTGGGTTTCATCTGGGCATGGGTGGATGACGACCAGCAGGCCTGGCACGACAAAATGGCCGGCACAATCGTGATCGACCTATCGCCGGCCGACGATGCAGAAGCGCCCGCTGCCTAAGCCTTCAGCATTTCCCTGTCTGAAGTCTAGACGGTCAACATAACTCCTTGGCCCAAAAAGTTATTGCTACAGTTCGACGACTCTGCCTGAACTCGTTTCAAATTCCCCGTTGCCATCCTTATTGAGACATGATATCAATAATCATGTTACTGATACTTGATATCAATAAGTTGCGGCAAGGATTGGATGTCTCATGCCCAGCAAAACGATCAATCCCGAAGACTGGCTGACCGCGCTTGATGAGAGCGGCTTCCGCGTGACTACAGTTCAGGCGAATTTGGCGGAGGTGCAGCGCGGTCTGCGTGAAGCCGCCGGGTTGGAGACGCACGAGCCTAGCAAGCTGGCGTTGGCGACCGCGGTCGCGGTGCAGAGTCCAGCGGAGTGCGATCCCGCCACCTTTTATGCCTATGTTGAGCAGGAAAATACGCCAGTGCGCTGGCTGTCACAGATTCAACCGTTGCATTATGCCGCGCTGCGTGGTGACGGCGCGCCAAATCACCGGGAAACGGCGGCGAACCTCGCCCGCTGGTTCTATGTCCCGGTGGGTCCAGATTACACCTTTGAGGAGATCAAACACGGTGTGCTGGGCATCGTCAAAGCGGCGGAATATCTCGGAGTGCGTTGGCGCAGCAATCCAACCCATGCTGCTGAATACGCGGCCTTGATGGATCGAACTTATGGTGCCGGGCATGATGCCTATCGCCCGTTGTTTGCGCTGGATGGAGCCTGCGCAGCGGGAGATTAGCCATGCGAAGAATAATGGGACGTCGTAGGGTCGATTCTGGGAGTCGCCAAAAAAATGGAAACTTGAACTTTCGGGCGACATACAATGTCGCTCCTACAATCGACTGGATTTCGTATTCTCGTTACTTGTTACGAACTGCTTCTGCGCCAAACGACAATCACAAAGAGGAGAATGTACCATGATGAATGCAGCTGACACACGAGTGCCCGTTACTGTGCTGACCGGCTTTTTGGGGTCAGGCAAAACCACACTGCTCAACCGCATCTTGACCGAAAATCACGGCAAAAAAATCGCGGTGATCGAGAATGAATTTGGCGAGGTCGGCATCGATAACGATCTGGTCATTGGCGCGGAAGAAGAAATCTTCGAGATGAACAACGGCTGCATCTGTTGCACCGTGCGGGGTGATTTGATTCGCATCCTCGGCCATCTGATGAAACGCCGCGACAAATTTGATTACATCATGATCGAAACCACCGGCATGGCCGATCCCGGTCCTGTCGCGCAAACCTTTTATGTCGATGATGACATGCAGGGCAAGCTCCATTTGGATGCGATCGTCACGCTGGTCGATGCCAAGCATATCTGGGAACACATTGACGACAGCGACGAAGCCAAAGAACAGGTCGCCTTTGCCGATGTAATCCTGCTCAACAAGATCGATCTGGTCGCCCCGGAAGACCTCGAGCGGCTCGAAGCTCGCATCAAAAGCATGAACAGCATGGCGAAAATCTACCGCAGCCGCGACGCCGTGGTCGAGATGGACAAGATCTTGAATGTAGGTGGCTTCAACCTCGACCGGGCGCTGGAAATCGACCCGAAGTTCATGGAGCCGGAATACCCGTTTGAATGGTCGGGCATCTATCAACTGAACTCCGGGACTTACGAATGGGTGATGGGTGAAGGACCTGACCCGGCAATGGGGGCTGCGCTGTTGCCGCTGGCGAATACGGGATTGGCGGCGCAGGAAGCCACGCTGATGGACGCGGTACTGACCTTCTCTGAAGATGAGCAGGCATTGGACGCGGGCGACATGCTGCGGCTTGGCAAAGGACAGCACAACCAGCTCGTGCTGAACGAGAATGGTGAGACCATCTTCCACATCACGATCCAAGAGCCGGGCTATTACATGCTGTTCACCGAACATCATCCCGAGGAATTCGAGGCGTACTTGCGCGGCGCGGAGTCCGTGCTTGAGCCGCTCGAGACCCGTGAGTACAAGCCCGATCATGAACACGACGAAGAAGTGTCTTCAGTTGGCATCACCATCCCCGGCGATCTCCAGCTAGAGAAGCTCAATGGCTGGCTGAGCCAACTCCTGCGTGAACAAGGGCAGGACATCTTCCGTATGAAAGGCGTGTTGAGCGTGCGCGGTTGGGATAAGCGCTTCGTATTTCAGGCGGTGCATATGCTCTTTGATGGCAGCCCTGATCGCCCCTGGGGGCAGGACCTGCGTCAAAACAAGATGATATTCATCGGGCGCAACCTAGATCGGGATGCGCTGGAAAACGGCTTCCGCCAATGTCTCTCGTCATGACGCGGCGCAAAAGCAAACGGGCGCAGCCATCGCTCAAGGCGATATGGCGTAGCAACATAGACGATCATCCGATTGGGCTGGCATGGTCGCCGGATGGCAAGAGCCTGGCGGTTGCGGGGGTGTCTGGCCCAATCACGCTGTTTAATGGCGCGGATGGCGCGGTTCAGCACAAGTTCCCCGGTCATGCCCTCGATACGATGGCAATTTCCTGGCGCAAAGACAGCCGTCTCCTCGCTAGCGTCGGGCA
>DAOUJB010000248.1:0-16994 GCA_034423155.1 Anaerolineae bacterium
CACGCGCTGGATGATTCCCTGTTCATTGGCGAGCTGTCGCTGGATGGAGGAATCCGCCATGTCAAAGGCGTGCTGCCCATGGTCTACACCGCCCGGCAGCGCGAATTGTCGACCGTCTTTGTGCCGCAAGAAGACGCCGCCGAAGCTGCTCTGGTGCAAGGCATCGACATCATCCCGGTGCGATCAATCGGACAACTGGTCGAGCATCTGTATCAGCTGAACCCGATCGCGCCTTATGTATCGAGCCTGGCGGAGCAGCAGCGGTCGAGCCTCATGGCGGACGGCGTGGTCGACTTCTGCGATGTTCGCGGGCAAGAACATGTCAAACGAGCGCTGAAAGTGGCGGCGGCGGGCAATCACAACATATTGATGTCAGGACCGCCAGGCGCAGGCAAGAGCTTGTTGGCCGGTGCCTTAGCCGGGATATTGCCGGCGCTTTCGCTCGAAGAGGCGCTGGATGTGACGCGCATCTATTCGATCGTCGATATGCTTTCGCAAGATGCGCCGCTCATCCGTCAGCGACCATTCCGCGCGCCCCACTTCACCATCTCGCAGAATGGGTTGGTCGGAGGTGGGTCTGTGCCCAAGCCGGGCGAGATCAGCCTGGCGCATCGCGGCGTGCTCTTTCTGGACGAAATCAACGAATTGCCGACACGCGTGCTGGAAGTCATGCGCCAGCCAATCGAAGACAAGGTCGTGACGATCAGCCGCGCCAAAGGCAGCATCACCTTCCCCGCCAATTTCCAACTGGTCGGCGCGCGCAACCCCTGTCCTTGCGGATTTTTTGGCTCGCCGCAACACAGCTGCACTTGCACGCCCAACCAGATCCAGCGTTATCAATCGCGCATATCGGGTCCCATCCTCGACCGCATTGATATCCATGTCGATGTGCCGCGAGTCGACTATGACAAGCTGCTGGGCACAGAACAGGCGGAAAGCTCGGCGGACATCCGCGGCCGCGTCGAAAAAGCGCGCAGCTGGCAGACGCAGCGCTTTGATGGCGCGCCCGGGCTGCATGCCAATTCCGACATGGGCGTCAGCGATATCGATGAATTCTGCCCGCTTGGAGAAGACGCGCAGCAGATTCTGGCCATGTCGGTGCGCAAAATGAACCTGAGCGCGCGCAGTTATCATCGCGTCATAAAGCTCAGCCGCACCATCGCCGACCTTGCCGATGCGCCAGAAATCGAAGTGCCGCACATCCTGGAAGCGCTGAATTATCGCCCCAAGTTTGAAGATTCGCCCGCTGTCGGGATGCGCCGTTAAGCCGCGCAGCTGCCCGGGATTTGCCTGGCGCGCCGCAACCCGCCGCACTGGAATCGCGACCCCATTTGCACTATATTTCACCATATTGGCAGACCCGCCCAGCGGCGTCGACCTGTTGCAAGCAGCTTTGCAACTGTGCGATCCACGGGCCGGGATGACATTTCTTGGGGGAGCAGAAAATGAGCGATGCGCGCAAACCTGGCTCCAACATATTGAGCCAGGATATTCACCTGTTGGGCAGCTGGCTTGGCGTCATCATCCAGGAACAATGTGGCATGGAAGCGTACGATCTGGTTGAGGAGATCCGCGCCATGTCCAAAGCGCGCCGCAATGGCGATGCCGAAGCCGCTTTTCAACTGGCAGACCGCCTGGAAAACCTGCCGCTGGACTCCAAACATGTGCTCATCAAGGCATTTTCCAATTATTTTCAGCTGATCAACATCGCCGAAGACCTGCAGCGAATCCGCGTCATTCGCCAGCGCGAAGCCAAGGGACGGCTGAAAGAGTCGATCTTCGAGGCGGTCCGCGCCTTGAAGAAGCGCGGCAAGACAGCCGCCGACATGCGCGCCCTGCTGGAGCAAACGCGTCTGCGACTCGTGCTGACAGCCCACCCGTCGGAAGCAAAACGCCAGGAAACGCTGGTCAAGCTGCGGCATATCGCCAACATGATGGAACGCCGCGACCGCCACAACCTGCTGCCAAGAGAACTGCGCAAGCTAGAAAGCGCGCTGGCTGAAGAGGTCGAAGAGCTGTGGCAGACACGCCAGGTGCGCGCCTCGAAGAAAGAAGTCGCCGACGAAGTCGACTTCGGCATTTATTTCATCCGCTCGGTCATCATTGATGTCGTCATCGACATTTACGAAGATCTGCAGATGGCGCTGGAACGCAGCTACCCAGATGCTGACTGGACAGAGCTGCCGCCAGTGCTGCGCTATGCCTCGTGGATAGGCGGCGACCGCGATGGCAATCCCAATGTAACCACCGATGTCACGCTGCAAACGCTGGCGACCCTGCGAGCCACGGCGCGGCAGATCTACCTGGACGAAATTGAACTGTTGACGCAGCACCTGACGCAAGACACCGAGCGATTCGGCGCTTCGGCAGAGATCCGCGCTGCAACCGCCGATGATGCCGCTTTGAACAAGCGCTATCCGGCCGAGCTGTATCGGCAAATGCTGGCTCGCATCCAGCGCAAGCTCGCGAATGACGAATATCGATCCAGCCGCGGTTTTCTGCGCGACCTGCTGCAAGTGCAAGACAGCCTAAAAGCGCACGGCGGAACCCGGTCGGCTTTGGGCACAGTCCAGCGACTGGTGCGCAAGCTGCGTCTGTTTGGATTGCACCTGGCGCCGCTGGAAGTGCGAGAAAATGCCGAATTGCACAGCGCCGCGCTGGATGAGATCTTCGCCCGCTACGACATTTGCGATAGTTACCTGGCTCTGCCCGAAGTAGAGAAGCAGACGCTGTTGGCAGCCGAGATCCGCAGCCGACGCCCTTTATTCCCGCAAGATATCGGCAGCTTCAGCGATGGCACACAGAGCATCATCCGCACCTGGCGCATGATCAGCGCAGCGCATGCGCGATACGACGCCATTGTCATCGACACGGTCATCGCCAGCATGTCACAGCAGCCCAGCGATGTATTGGCGATGCTGGTCTTTGCCAGCGAAGTCGGCATCGACCACGATATCACCATCGTGCCGCTCTTCGAGACAATCGACGACCTTTACCGCGCGCCGCAGATCATGGAACAGCTCTTTGCCATACCCGAATATCAAGTCTATCTGGCGGCGCGAGCGGGCAAACGCGGTTTGCGCCAACAGATCATGATCGGCTATTCCGACAGCAGCAAAGACGGCGGCTATCTGGCGTCAAATTGGAACTTGTATCACGCGCAGCAACTGCTCACGGAAACCTGCGTGGGGCACGGAGTGTCGCTGGAGCTGTTTCATGGGCGGGGCGGCAGCATCGGTCGGGGCGGCGGACCCACCAACCGCGCTATCTTGTCGCAGCCTCCCGAGTCCTTGCGCGGGGGCGTCAAGATCACCGAGCAGGGAGAGGTCATCGCCTATCGCTACAGCAACCGCGGCATCGGGCATCGCCACTTGCACCAGGTGCTCAACGCCGTGCTGATTGGCATGGGCATGCAAGAGCAGCGTCATGTGCCAGCACATTACTTCGAAGCGATGGAGCAACTGTCCGAGCTAAGCCGCGCCTGTTATCAGGAGTTTGTCTACCAAAGCGATGGTTTCATCGATTATTGGCAGCAAGCCACGCCCATCCGCGAGCTAAGCCGCATGCAGATCAGCTCGCGGCCCGCCAAACGCGCCGAACGCGCCGGTTTCTCCGCCATGCGCGCCATCCCCTGGATGTTCAGTTGGATGCAAAGCCGCGCGATCGTGCCCAGCTGGTTCGGCGTGGGCACAGCCTTCGAGACATTTGCCGAGCAAGACGAGCGGGGACTGCCTTTGCTGCAAGAGATGTATCGCAGTTGGGCTTTCTTCAAGGCGGTCATCGACAACGCCCAGCTCGATGTCGCCAAAGCCGATATGGGCATCGCCGCGCTCTATGCCTCGTTGGTCGAACCTGTCGAACTACGCGAGCGATTCTTCGGCTGGATCAAAACCGAGCACGCCCGCAGCAGCAACATGATCATGCGCGTGACGCAGCAAGACGATCTGCTGGCGAATATGCCGGCCATCCAGACATCTATCCAGCGGCGCAATCCCTATGTCGACCCGCTCAATTTCATGCAGGTGGCTCTCTTGCGCGAGCTGCGGGGCCTCGATGAAGACGATGCGCAGTGGCGGCCCGTGCTGGATGCCACGCTGGCGACCATCAATGGCATCGCGGCGGGCATGAAGACGACCGGCTAGACAATCAGCGCTTATTGCCCGGTTACGCTCGGCTCGCGGAAAAATGCGGCGCGCGTATCTTGCGTGCGTGTCAGTTGGTCGCCCGGCAGCAAGCTCCAAAACAGAGCGGGATCGGCAATGCGACCAGCGGCGGCCTGGCTGTACTGCCCGAGCAACTGCATAAATGCTGCATCACCGATATCATCGCGCAAGTTGTGCAGCATTTGCACGCCGCGCAAGTAGATGGCGTTGATGTAGGCGCGCGCGGTCGTGAATTCGTAGACGGCGCTGTCGACCTCCCCCTGTGGGAAAAAGCCAGCCACGCGGAAGCTCCACCACCAATTCCGTTCGGCCGGATAAAATGCCTCGATATACAGGTATTCGCTGTAAGTGGCGAGCGCTTCGTCCAGCCAGGGATTCAGCGCCGAGTCGCTGCCGACGCGGGCATACCACCACTGATGCGCGATTTCGTGCACAGCGATCAGCGTCAGGTAATTCTTGGGCGTACCATCAAATCCAGTAAACCAGGCGCTGCCGACATAAACCAGCCCCGTGAATTCCATGCCATCGGGGAAGTCGCCTTGCACGATCACGAAGCGCTGGTACGGATATGCGCCAAAGCTGCGGGCGAACAGATCAAGCGCCTTGCCAGCTTCCACCAACAGATGCGCAACGCTGTCCAGCCGCGAATCGCCGGCATTGACCTGGGCATCGGCAAAATGAAAGACAGCCACCGTCAGCCCAGGCGCAACTTGCCGCTCGGTCCTGATGAAATCTTCGCTGAGGCTGATGGCAAAGTCGCGCGAGGCGGTCAGCTCGACCAGCCACTGCCCCGTCCCCAGCCGCGTCACATCGCCGGGCGCAGCCAACTGCAGCTTGTCGGATGCGTTTTTCGCCGCGACCTGCACATGCCAGTCGGTCGGCTCATAGACGATTTGCTCGCCGATGCCGCTGGGCTGATGGATCCGCCATGCGCCCTGCACGCGCGCGGCAACAGTCGGCAAGAAGTGGCTCAAGTTGAGCTGGCGCGGGCTGTGGCCAAAGAAGCCACGGTACGAGCGCAGACCTTCGCGGATGGCACTCGGACGCAGCTGAAAAGTCAATTCTGCTTCCAGCCAGCAACCCGGCTGCAAAGGCATCGCCAGCAGAATCTCGAGGCGGTTTAGATCCAGTTGATAATCAGCGCTTTCGCCATTGACGCGCAGAGGACCCAACGAAAAAGTATCGTCCCATTGGTTGGCTTGCACATCCACGACCAGCTTGTCCAGTGGCGCTGCTTCCAGGTTGTAGAAGACGATGCGTTGCGAGACATCGGCTGTGCGCGCGCCATAATCGACCGCCACATCGGCTTCTACGCGGCGTGCCAGTTCGGGAAGGGCTTGGGGACAGAAATCGGCTTTGCGATCGAGCGGGGGCTGGGCAGTCTGTGAGTCGCGGTGGACGCTCAGGGGCGTGGCTTCTTGCTGAAGCGTTTCCAGTCTCAAGTCGGTTTTGCCGACAGCCGTAACATCTTCGGCGGAAGTGGCTCGGCTCAAGTTGCAAGCGACCAGCAGGAATCCACAGAGCATAAGCAGACAGGTACGAAACATAGGCGGCATCATACTCCCCGCGCGCCCTGCCGACAATGCAGGGTTCAACCTTGCCGCGTATGCGCCAGGCGCGTCCTATGTTATGCTTATCGCGATTTAGAATCGGTCAATGCGTGTTATCAGGCATGAGTCAAACAGCCCAAGGCGCAACAAGCAGCAAACTCGCCGCCATTTTGCGATTGTCGCGTTGGCGCGAGCATGTGCCCTTCACCATTCCGTTGACGCTGGTCGGCGGTTTGCTGGCGGTGGAACCGATTGGCGTCCCGGTCGACTGGCGGCTCTTTGTCGTGCTGGCTGCCAATGTGCTGGCGATGTGCTTCGCGTTTATGCTCAACGATGTCGAAGATGCGCCGGACGATGCGCTGGACGCTGCCAAGCGCGCCCACAATGTCATCAGCGCTGGACTGCTCAGCCGGCGGCAAGGCTTGGGCATCTGCGCGGCAACATGTGCGCTTGCTTTGCTGCTCTATGCTTTGGCGGGCGGCTGGGCGCTGGTTCTGGGCGGCATCACGCTGGCGCTGTGCTATCTGTATTCGGCGCACCCGTTTCGCTTCAAAGCGCGTCCGCTGACCGATGTTCTTTCGCATGCGCTGATGTTGAGCGGCTTGCTCGTGGCGGCTGGCTACGCGACTTACAGCAGCGATGTCGGCGGCATTTGGCTGGTCGTGGCAGCGGCAGTCTTGTTTTCCGCTTATGGGCAGTTTTATAACCAGGTCGAAGATTACGCTGTCGACAAGTCGGCTGGCTTGCGGAATACAGTCGTGCTGCTGGGCACGCGCGCGACCACCTGGCTGGGGCATCTGTCCTTTGCCGGCGCACTGGTCTGCAGCGTCGCCGCCATTTCGCAGGGTCTATTTCCAGGCTGGCTGGGTATCATCATCGGCGTCGGCGGGCTGGCCTGCATCATCTTCCCCTGGGAGCTGGACATGCGCGGCAACAGAGCGAGCGTCGGCGCGAATGTGCAACGGCCCGGCTTGCTTGTCGCCAACCTGGCAGCATGGATGTGGCTGGCAGTCAATGTGGGTCTGCTGACCATCGCCTGATATCGCCGCTCGCTTCTCGTTTCGCGCGCAGCGTTTCTGACCAGACGATTTCTGCTTGACCGAGTCGGAAATGCCTGTGCTAGTATACGGGCAGGCAGACGAGAGTAAGCAGACGCATGGCAGATTTGCACCAAATCCTCTTCAACATGCACATTTTGTATTCGCTGGCGCTAGGCGTTTGGGCGGTGTTCGCAGCGGCATCGGCGCGCGGCCAAGAGTCGCTCAGCGGGAATTATTGGGGCGCGGTCGTCGTCTATGCGCTGCTGGCGGGCATCACGCTGCTGGTCGGGGTCGCGCTGCTATTGACAGGCTTTCAGCTGCGTTCGGGGCGGACTGTCGTGTATGTGCTGTACATGCTGTGGCTGGCCATCATCATGCCGGGCTTGTTCAGCCTGATGAGCGGGCGCGATGATCGGCAGGCGGCTTTTGCCTATGCCCTGCTGGCTTTTTTCAATTTCAGCACCTCGCTCAGCATGATACAGCGCGAACTGATCGGTCCCTGGGACGCTATCCCGTAGGTACAAGCTGGCTAATCATGACGCCGCCAGACAGCACAAGCGCCAAGCCAGGCACTTTCGGCCACAGTGCGCTAGTTCGCGGACTGGGCGAGGCAGCGGCGCGCCTGACGGACATTATCGTAAAGCAGGCACAAGACCAGGAGTGCAGCCTCTATCTGGTTGGCGGGGTCGTGCGGGATCTGTTGTTGGGGGAACGCAGCGCCGACCTGGACTTTGTGATCGAAAGCGATGCTGCATCATTCGCTCGTGGCTTGCAGAAGCGCTATGGCGGACAAGTGCGCGCGCACCAACCATTTGGCACGGCGAAGTGGTCGCTGAATGCCGAAGCTGCCGATCTGCTCGGGCTGACGCTGGCCGACCTGCCCCAACATATTGACTTTGCCCGGGCGCGCAACGAGATTTATGCAGAGCCGGCCGCCCTGCCCGACACAAAACCCGGGGGCATCACGGACGACATGCGGCGGCGCGACTTTTCGGTCAATGCGCTGGCGCTGCGCTTAAGTCCAAAAGCGCGGTTCGGGCAACTGCTGGATATCTGCGGCGGATTAGAAGACCTGCGCAATCAGCAGATTCGCGTTTTGCACGAGCGCAGCTTCATTGACGATCCCACCCGGATACTGCGCGCGCTGCGACTTGCGACGCGGTTGAATTTCCAAATCAATGCCCAGACGGCGGACTGGCTGCGAGATGCGCTGCCATGGCTGGGGCGGGTTTCTGGCGCGCGCTTGCGCAACGAAATCGATCTGATTTTGGCGGAGAAATCGGCTGGCGAGAGCTTGCTGCGCTTGGATGCCCTGGGCGCGTTGCGAGAGATACAGCCCGGATTTCGCTTGTCAAAGCGCCTCGCGGATGATCTCATGCGCGCGGACAAGCAGGAGCCACCCTGGCTGTCGGAAGACTTCGATGCGCGTGCATTGCGCTGGTGTCTGCTGCTGGGAAGCATTGACGAAGGCAGCGCGCGCAGCATCGCCCAGCGCCTGGACATGAAGCGCCGACAGGTCGAGAACATAAGCGCTACCTGTGGCATTGTTGCGATTGCCGAAGAACTCGCCGACCCCAAGCGCCGCCCCAGCGAGATCGCGCCGCGCTTGGAAAAGCTACCGCCCACCGCCCTGCACGCTGCCTGGCTGCTGCTGCACGACACGCCGCCCGCCCAAGAGCGATTGCGCCTGAGCATGCAGCGCTGGCGGACGATCCGCCCCTGCGCAAATGGCGATGATCTGCGCGCGCTGGGATTGCCGCCGGGACCGCACTACAAGCGGATTTTGCAGCGGCTGCGCAGCGCATGGATCGATGGCGATGTGCAATCATGCGCAGACGAACGGGCGCTGCTGCAGCAACTGCTGGAAAGCGGCGAGTTTTCGCAGAGCAACCAATCAAGGGCAAGGCTCTTGTAAGGATTTTCTGGCAAACTGCTGAAAAGTAAGCAGATTCGGAGAGCGTGGAAATGGACAATGTGACGATTGGTTTGGCGCTGGTGGCGGGTTTACTCTCGTTTATCTCGCCTTGCGTGCTGCCTTTGGTGCCAGCCTACATCGGATACATGGGCGGGCGTCTGACGCACCAGGTCAGCCGTCAAAACGCAGCGAGCGCGCCCCCCACAATCAGCCTGGGCATGCGTCTGCAAATGCTGATGCATGGCGTCGCTTTTGTTTCGGGCTTTACCTTGATCTTCGTGCTAATCGGCTTGCTGACGACAGCGCTATCCAGCGTGGCGGGCCAATATGTCGGCGCCTTCACGCAAGCGCTGGGACGAGTGGGCGGCATCGTAATCATCTTTTTTGGCTTGCAATTCATGGGCGTGATGCCGCGCTTTTTCAACTGGCTGCGGGGCAAGAATCGCGCGCCGCTGCTGGACAGCCGCTTGTTCAGCCTGGCGGTCGCTTTCGCTGCCAGCGCCTTGATATATTGGGCGCTGCTGGAAGAGGCGGTCTTGGCGCTGCCGGTCATCGCTGCGCTGCTGCTGGGCATGTTTGTGGGCGAGGCATTTACGCAGCCGGCGCGCTTTTGGATGGCGCTGATGGATCGGCTGCAGGGCGCGCTTTACTCCGATACCCGTGCCGATATCAGCGGCGGACGCGAAGGTCTGGCTGGCTCGGCATTTATGGGCATGGTCTTTTCGGCTGGCTGGACGCCTTGCATCGGTCCGCTGCTGGGCACGATTTTGACTGTCGCGGCGACCGCCGGCGCAACCAGCGGCGATATCGCCCAGGGCATGCTGTTGCTGGCGGCGTATAGCGTCGGCTTGGGCATTCCTTTTTTGATTACCGCTATGCTGATGGATGGCGCGCGCGGCGTGTTGCGGCGATTGCAGCGGCACATGCGCAAAATCGAGCTTTTCAGCGGCTGCCTGATGATCCTTATCGGATTGCTGGTGGCGAGCGGGCGCTTGCAGAGCCTCAGCCAGACCTTCTCGCGCGGGGAATTCGCCGACTTTACCTTCCGCGTAGAAGAATGCGGCTTGGGCGTCTTCGAGGGCGATCTGCATTTGAGCCATCTTGGCGATTGTTTGTCGGGCGCGCTGCTGCCGGTGGCGATCAATCAAAGCGCCAGCCTGCATTTCACCCCCGAAGCGCAAATGCACCAGTTGCTGTTCCACGCCGATTCGGGCGACCAAATTGATGTGGAAGCGCGGGGCTTGGCAGACAGCGGGCTCGAACTGGAGATCGTGCTGTATGCGCCCGACAACACGATCGTCGTGCGCGGCAACACAGCCGAAAGCCGCCAGGTCGACGACAAGCTGTATCCCATAACGGCTGCCGCACTGGAGGGTGGCGGCTTGCACCTGTTGAGCTTGAGCGCGGAAGATTTCAGCGGCGACGCGCGCATTCGCGTCAAAGTGCGCCATGCCCAGCCCCTGCAAGAAGAAACCAGCCCGCCCTCTCTGGCCAGCAATGTCATCAGCAGCCTGAGCGACCTGGTCAGCGAAATCGGCGAAGTCGGGCTGGAAGAAGGCAAGCGAGCGCCCACATTCAGCATCACCACGCTGGACGGCGAGCGCCTGAACCTAGCCGATCTGCGCGGGAAGGTGACGCTGCTGAACTTTTGGGGCACCTGGTGTGGTCCCTGCCGCCGCGAGATGCCCGAGTTCCAGCGCGTCTATGATGAGTGGTCGGGGCGTGGCTTTGAGATCCTTGCCATCGCCTACAACGACAGCGAAGCAGCCATGTCCGACTTCCGCGACGAATTCGGCTTGAGCTTCCCGCTGGCGCTGGATGACACCGGCGCGGTCAACGATGCCTATGCCATCCAGACGCGGCCCAGCTCCTATCTGCTGGACAAAGACGGCATCATCGAAGCGCGGCATTTCGGTGTGCTGGCGCAGGCGCAGCTGGACGACATGCTGACGGCTGTCTTCGCCGATGACTAGCGAGCCTGCCAGGCGCAGATGAGCCGCTCGCACCGACTCGCGCATTGGCTGGCAGCCCTGCTTTGTTGGGGGTTGGCGCTGGCCATCATCGTGCGGACGGGCTTGCCACAGCGCTCGGAAATCAGCGGCGACCTGCGCCTGGCTTTTGCGCCCGAAGTTGGCCACGCGGCGCCGATCTTTCAGCTGCCGTCAGTGTCAGGCGAGATCATTGCGCTGACTCGTGACAGCTCCGCTTTTACGCTGCTGTACTTTTGGTCTACCAGCTGCGCACCGTGTCGAAACGAAATGCCCGCGCTTGACGAGTTCCAAAATAGCGAGCCGCTGCGCATCCTGGCTGTGAATATGGGGGAAAGCGCGGATCGCGTGCGCGCCTGGGTCGATCAGCTGGAGCTGAGATTCACAGTGTTGCTCGATCCCGCGTTGGCAGTTGCGCGCGCCTACCAGATCCGCGGGCTGCCCAGCGCGTTCTTGCTGGATGCGCAATATCGCATCGTGCGCGTGTACTTCGGTCCTGTCGGGCTCGATCAGCTGCGGCGCGACATGTCGGGAACTACGCGGCGTGGCGAGGTCGCTGGGCGGAATTAGATGCCTCGCCAGGCGAATTCTGCTGACGGCGGCGCGAAATTGGCTGCGCATGGCTTTGACGATTTTGGCGCTGTACATCAGTTTGCCCTGGCTGGCGCCGACTTTGGCTAAGCTGGGCATGGGCGCGGCCGCCGATGCCATCTACACGGTCTACAGCCCATTCTGCCACCAATTCGCGTTTCGATCGGTCTTTGTCTATGGCGAGCAACCGTTTTATCCGCGCGCCGCGGCGGGGGCTGGCTTGGGATCGTTTGAAGAATTCGCAGCGGAGTCGGCGGCTTTCCAGGGAGAATATCGTTATTGGGCGAATCGATTTGGCGCGGAGAGTCGGTCTGCCAGCGCGGACGACCTGGCGATATTCAGCGCGACACAGCAGTTGGCGGCGCGACATTTCATCGGCGATGAGACTTTCGGATACAAGACCAGCTTGTGCGCGCACGATTTGGCGATTTATACGCTGCTTTTTGTCGGCGGACTGGTGTATCGGCGTTATCGCTGGCGCATCCGCCCCTTGCCGCTTTGGCTCTTTGTGCTGGCGGGTCTGCTGCCCATCGCCCTGGATGGGGGCAGCCAGCTGCTAAGCTATCCGCCATTTGAGTTGTGGTCCCCGCGGGAGAGCGCGCCGTTCTTGCGCATCGTCACCGGCGGCTTCTTCGGTTTGATGTGCGCCTGGCTGGGCTTCCCGCACATAGAGCGCTCCATGCACGATCTCATCATGCAGTTGGAGACACCCTCAACCTCCAGGACAGTGTAGGGGCGAGGCGCTGACTCGCCCGCACCCCGTCGCCCCCGACAGTATAAGGGCGAACCAGGCTTTGGCTACCCTCTCCATCCTGACGTGGAGGGGCTGGGGTAGGGTACGGTCTTGAGATAGGTTTGTCTTACAAATCTGCCCCCTCGTCAGGGTCATCGTCGGGACCGCGCAGGCGAGACAGGCGCTGATTCATCACGCTGGCGTCTTTGCCTTGCGGCTTGGGCGAGTTCGGGTCGGGCGCTTCTTCTACGATTTGATAGCCAGCCGAGCGGGGCTTGGCCGCTTTGGGATTGGGCAGCCGCACATCCAGCGCGTCCAGCGTCTCGTTGAGCTTATCGGCGGCATCGCGGGCAATGGCTTTTGCAGCTTGGCCAGCGCTTGTGGCTGGTTCATCGACTGGGATGCGCGCCCTGCGCCTTTCGTGTTCGTCCAGCGTGGCTTCCAAGGCGACCAGTTCTTGCATCAGGTGGCGCGTCACCAGCCGATGATCGCGCAACTCGGATTCGGCGATGGAAAGCTGCTGCTGCTTCAGGTTCAGCTGCGTTTGCAGTCGCCGCGAGCCAAATGTGTCGCCTGCGCTCAGCGCCGCATCGACCTGCTCGTCCAGGTCAAGCGCTTCGCCCATCAGCTTGTCGATCTTGGCTTGCAATTCCTCTTCGTATACAACAGCCTCTTCCAGCCGCGCCCGCATCTGCGTTGCCGAGCGGCGGGGATTGCTCGCTTTGTCTTCCGCGTTCAGGCGAATGCGCGCCAATGGCGAGCGTGGATTGCGCCCCATCAACTCGTTGACCTGGGCATTCAGCAAGACCGAGAGTTTGTCAAGGAAACTGGGCATGGCAGCGCCTTCCTGTGCGTCGCATCGCTTGTCATTATAGCGCAGTCATGGCGTGGGCAGTTGCGCTAGCAGCTCCATGGCGCGTTTCACCAGCCGAGCGTCCGCTGTGCCTGCCCAATCCGTCAACAGCGCGCGCAGCTCCGCCAACTGCACAGCCGCAAGCGCCAATTCCTGCGTTGACAACCAGCCTGCCAGCGCCGTGCAGGCCTGAAAAGCCGCTTCATTATCGAGCTGGTTGCCAATTTCAGCGATGCTTGCCACAGCCACTTCCAGCGCGAATTCTGCTTCGAGCTCGCCCAGCGCCCAGATGGCAGTTGCACGGCTCTGCGGGCGCTCAATGATCACTTGCGTCAACTGCTCGGCGGCTCCGCGCTTTTCGTCTGGGGAGAGGCGCAAGCGCAGCAAGTCGCGCGGCAGGTTGTCGTTCACATAATCCGGCTGTGCTTGTTTGCCGGATTCGTTGCTACTGCGGCGCAGCAGTAGCGCCAGATGGAACAGCGCATGTTCGCGCTGGTCGAAGTCGTCGCTGCGCAAGTGCGCATACAAGCTCTTCAGCGCGCGCAATCGGTAAACGCGTTTCATATTTGCTCCCGCCGTTGCTCCACAGTTGCCCGCTGATCCTAATCATAGCAGTCAGAAATCTTCGTAGCCCCGCGGCAGCAATCTGGGTTATCATGTAGGCTTGTGAACAAGCGCATGGCAGCCAAAGGGAATCTATCGATGTCCGACCTTCTCGCATTGTATCGCGTCCAAGAACTGGAACTGGATATCATCGCGCGCACCGAGCGCATCAAATCGATCAATGCGGAGATGGCGGGCGATGCCGCATTGGAAGAGGCGCGCGCCAACTTCGCAGCGGCGCAGGCAGCGCATCAAGACGCAGCCAAACGCGCGACAGAACATGAACACGAAATCCGCGCGGTGGTAGAAAAGCGCGCCAACTCCGAAGCCACTCTCTACGGCGGCGCGGTGACGAATCCAAAGGAGTTGCAAGACTTGCAGATGGAGGTCGAGGCATTGAGCCGGCGCAAACTGACGCTGGACGACGAAATGCTGCATCTGATTTTGGAGCGGGATGACCTGGGCGAGCAACTGGAAACGGTGCAAGCCGGATTGAACGATTTGACCGAAGCGCGTGAAGAAGCCAATATCGAACTGCAAGAAGAAAAAGAGGCGCTGACCGCGACAGTCAACGAGATGCTGGCGCAGCGCAAAAGCCAGGTCGCAGAGGTCAGCCCCGATTTGTTCCAGATCTACATTCGCATGCGCGCGCCCAAAGCCAATCGTCCGCTGGCACCGCTGCGAGACAATGCCTGCACCAGCTGCGGCATCGAACAGAATGTCGTCGTCATCAACGCCATCAACCGCAACGACGGCATCGTGAACTGCCAGAATTGCGGCAGAATCTTGCTGCGCCTGTAGCCGATTCGGCGCTTAGAGCACGAGCTGCATCAACACGCTGATGCCTAGGAAGACAACCAGCGGGCTGAGGTCGATGCCACCCAGCGGCGGCAGGGCGTTGCGGATGGGCGCTAGCACCGGCTCAGTCGCCTGATACAAGAAGCGAGCGATCGGGTTGTTCGGGTCGAGATTGGGTATCCAGCTCATCAAAACGCGCGCCAGCAGAATCAGCTGGTAGGCCTGCAGCGCCCAAATCAATACGACAAATATCTCGCTCATGGGGGTTGTGCCTTTCGTCTCTTTACCTGCTATTTGTTGCGTTCTCCAAAAATGGCGCGCCCGACGCGGATCATCGTTGCACCCTCTTCTATGGCGATAGGGAAGTCGTCCGTCATGCCCATGCTTAGCACAGGCAAGTCCGCAGCCAGCGTCTCGCGCAGCGCGCTCATGTCGGCGAAGACGCGGCGGATGACTCCTTCGTCTGCCCCGAATGGCGCCATGGTCATCAGTCCGCGTACCTCCAGCCCCGGCAGCGCCAGTATCGCCGATACTTCTTGCCACAACTGCTGTCGGACCAGCTCATCCTTCTGCCAATTGTAACCCGACAATCCGTATTTCGATGCTTCGCCCGATACATTGATTTCCAGCAGCACGGGCAGGTCGCGCCCTCGTTCCTGCGCCAGGCGTGACAGTCGCTGCGCCAGGCGCAGGCTGTCGACCGATTGCACGAGGTCAAACAGCGGCACGACTTGCTTGGCTTTGCGGCTCTGGATATGCCCGACCATGTGCCAGGTTATCGGCGAAGTGGCTGCCGCTGCGACTTGCGGGATCTTGACCACTGCTTCTTCTACGCGGTTTTCGCCCAGCTGTTGCAAGCCCGCCGCGACCGCCGCCAGCATAGCCTC
Source organism: Anaerolineae bacterium (assembly GCA_034423155.1). Lineage (GTDB taxonomy): Bacteria > Chloroflexota > Anaerolineae > Aggregatilineales > Phototrophicaceae > UBA6055. Next base: position 15,122 of record DAOUJB010000248.1, read on the forward strand.
GACAGGCTGCTGCTTGGTAACCGCCACCAATGTCACTTCGCCGGGGTCGCGCCCCGAACGAGCGCAGGCATTGGCGATGCGCTCTTGCACGCGCTGGATGTTGTCGGCGATGCTCATAGTGATACCGCCACGCCGAAGCGTCCGGTGCGCCCGGCTTCCGCCCGATGCGAATAGAATTCGCGCGTATTGTCATGCGTGCAGATATCGACAACCTGCACCTTGTCCACGCCGCGCCGCTGCAAATCCAGCAGATTGGCTCGCCGCAGATCAAAGTGCGCCGCGCCACTGACGGGGTCTCGCCAGATGACTTGCGCCGACTCGCCAAAATAAGCATGCGCTTGTTCCACGACTTCTTCGCCAACCTGGTAGTTGCGCCGCGAGATGGCGGGTCCGATGAGGACTTCAATATCGGCTGGCCGGCAGCCATAGGTCTCTTGCAGCGCCTCGATCAAGTTAGCGGCCATGCCCCCCACGGTGCCGCGCCAGCCCGCGTGCGCCAGCCCGATTGCGCGTCTGACCGGGTCATATGCGATCAGCGGCACACAATCGGCATAGCGCATCACCAGCGGCGTGTCGGGCAGGTCGGTGATCAAGCAATCGGCTTTGGGCAACTGTCGCCCGTTTTTCGCCTCGCCGACGACAATGACATCTGTGCTGTGCACCAGCCAGCAGCTCGTGGCGCGCCCGGCATTGACACCCAAGGCAGCATACAATCGCGCATGATTTTCACGAACTGCACAAATATCATCGCCGATGGAAGCGCCCAGGTTGAGAGACGACCAGACGCCATGGCTGACGCCGCCCCGCCGCGTGAAGATGCCATGTCGCAATCCGTTCCAGCCACCATTCCGGTAGAAGGTGAGACCATTGCGGCTTATGCGCTCGAGTTGGTAATTCAAGAGGCTGACCCAGATGCGCTGTGATTCATCCAACCTCGATTCTACTGCATTTTCGGCTTGGCGACAGCCTGCCGCAGCGGCTGATTGTGCTAGAATCTTGTTATGATGGCTGCCGAGTTGGGCAGCGCTCGCAACAGGAATTGGGGAAGGACGGGGCATAATCGTGCAGGGGATTGCCGCCTATCCACGCATTTGGAGTCGCTTCGAGGCCGCCTTCGAGTGGACAATCGACCTGGTCTTTCCGCCAATTTGCTCGGGTTGTGGTCGCCCTGATAAACGCTATTGCGCCCATTGCCTGCGTGACTTGCAAGCGGTGCCCCTGCAAGTGACAGCGCGACCAATCAGAAACCTGGACAGGGTATTCGCGACTGGCGCGCACGATGGCGTATTGAAATCGGCTGTGCATGCTTTGAAGTACAGTGGCGCGGAAGAACTGGCTGATCCGCTGGCAGAGCGACTGATTCTTGTGCTTGCTCGTGTGCACCTGCATGTTGATGCCATCCTGCCCGTGCCGTTGCATTCTCGCCGGCAAGCGGAAAGAGGGTATAATCAAGCTGAGATACTGTGCCGTGTAGTGGCTGCCAAGCTGGACTTGCCCAGCGAGACAGATTTGCTGAAGCGTGTGCGCAACACCAAGCAGCAAGCGCAATTGTCGCCCGCAGAGCGCGAACGGAATGTCAATGGCGCGTTTGAAGCGGACGGCAATGTGGGTGGCAAAACATTTTTACTGGTTGACGATGTGACGACAACGGGAGCGACTTTGAGCGACTGCGCGCGTGCCCTGCGAGACCAAGGCGCGGCAGCCGTATTTGGCATCGTGATCAGCGAACCGCGACGGTCTGACGAACCTGCCAGGAGGTAAAAATGGATATCAGCATTCATGGCGATGGCATCCGCATCTCGGAGGCGCTGGACAGCTATACGCGCTCCAAGGTCGACAAGCTGGATCGCTATTTGCCCAATATCGCGCATGT
>DAOUJB010000249.1:0-4648 GCA_034423155.1 Anaerolineae bacterium
GACGCGCTGCTGAACGCCCACCGGCAGGTCGCGGACGAGGGCATCGGGGTTGACATCCAAACCATATTCGCGCGAGAGCGCTTCGATTTCGCGTTTGGCTGCGCTGCGCCGCAAGAAAGGACCGCGCGTGCGTTCGTTGCCCAGCATGACATTTTCGGTGACGCTGAGCACATCCACTAGCTGAAAATGCTGGTGCACCATGCCGATGCCCAGGCCGATGGCGTCTTTGGGACCGCTGATCTCGACAGGCTGCCCGTTGACGAGGATCTCGCCGGCATCGGGCTTGTACAAGCCATAGATCATGTTCATCAGCGTGGATTTGCCAGCGCCATTTTCGCCCAGCAAGCCCAGCACCTGGCCTTTTTCCAGCGTCAGATTGATGTTGTCGTTGGCGAGCACGCCAGGAAAGCGCTTGGTGATACCGCGCACTTCGAGGGCGGCTGACATGGCGATCGCCTTTCGCGTGTGTGGTTAGCGGGGAGTATAACAGATGCGGCGGCAATTACCGCGGAATCAAAAGGGCGACCTATTAAGCCGCCCATGGTTTCGCCTATTGGCAAATGCTTGCGGAAGACCCAGCGAGCCGCCCGCTGTCGTGGATTATCCTTGCCAAGGATCGGCTTCGTTCAACTGCATGATGTAGAAAACGGCGCCGGCCGGGTCTTCAATGACTGTGAACCAGCCGGTATCGGGCGCTTCCATCTTCTGCGTGACCACCCTGCCGCCCAGTTCTTCGACTCGCTGCATGGTTGTGTCGATGTCCGCAACATGGAAATAGGGCATCCACATAGCTGGCATCTCGCCGAAGTTCTCGCCCATCTCGATCATGCCGCCGTTGTTGCGGCCCCGATTGCTGATGTGGATGTAATGCTCATCGCCGTAGAATTCCCAGCCCAGCACAGCGCTGTAGAAGGCTTTGGCGGTTGCGGCGTCGCGCGTTAGCAGCTCGTTCCAGCACATGGCGCCGACCGTGTTGACGATGCCTGCGCCGATGTGCTGTTTGGGCTGCCACAAGCCGAGATGCGCGCCCTCTGGGTCGGCGATATGCAGCATGCGCCCATTGTCGAAGACATCAAAGGGTCCATAGACGACGGTGCCGCCATTCTCGGTGACCACATCGGCGAGCGCATCGACATCTTCGACCGTCACATAATTGAACCAAAATGACGGCACGCCCTCTGGCAGCATGTCGCTGAGCGCAGCCGCGTTTTCGCCCTGATGCTGGAACATGGTGTAGGTGTGGGTCTCGTCGATAGGGAACTCGGTTTTGCCCCAGCCGAACAAATCCTGGTAGAAGGCAATTGCTGCCTCTGGATCGGTCGAGGAGTTTTCCGCCCAGGAAAAAGTTCCGTGAGGGTATTTTGTGACTTTGTACATGCCATTTCTCCTGTCGGCGTGGGCGTTCCAATGAAACGCCCCTACTCTTGCCAGGGGTCGGGATTGAAGAGCTCCATGATATAGAAATGTGCGCCAGCCGGGTCGGTTGCCAGCGCCCAATAGCCCGTATCCGGCGCTTCGTTCGGTCCCATGTGTACTTGCCCGCCCAGCTCTTTCACGCGCGCGATACCCGCGTTGATTTCGCCGATGTTGAAATAGGGCATCCAGCAGGGTGGCGTATCGCCGAAGCTCTCGCCCATCTCGATCATGCCGCCGTTGTTGCGGCCCTGGTTGGTGATGTGGATGTAATGCTCATCGCCGTGGAAATCCCAGCCCAGCACGGCTGAGTAGAAGGCTTTGGCTGTCGCCGCGTCGCGCGTGAGCAGCTCGTTCCAGCACATGGCGCCGACTGTGTTGACGATGCCTGCGCCGATGTGGTTGCGCGCCTGCCACAAGCCCAAAGCCGCGCCAGTCGGGTCCATAATAAAAGCCATGCGCCCGCTGTCGAAGACATCCATCGGTCCAAAGATGATCGTGCCGCCGTTGGCTGTGACAACGGGCAGCAGCGCATCGACATCATCGACAGCCACATAGCAGGACCAATGCGATGGGATATTCTGCTCGAGCGCCTCGGGAGTCGCTTCGCTGAGCGCGGCCACATGCTGTCCCTGGTGCTGGAACATGGTGTAGGTCATGCCATTGCCGATAGGGATATCGAAATTGCCCCAACCGAACAAGTCCATATAGAACTGCTTGGCCGCGGCCGGATTGGTCGAGCTGGTATCTGCCCAGCTAAAGGTGCCGTGGGGATATTTTGTTACTGTGTACATGGATCATCTCCTGTCAGTGCGGGCGTTCCAATGAAACGCCCCTACTTGCGAACTTCCGTTTTTGCAGTGCGGGCGTTCCAATGAAACGCCCCTACTATTCTTGCCAGGGTTCGGCTTGGTTGAGTTGAATGATGTAGAAGTGGGCGCCGGCCGGATCTTGCAAATGCACGAAGTGCCCAGCCCCGGGCGCTTCTGTCTTGGGGATGTGAATTGTCGCGCCGCCTGCGGTGGCTCGCTCGATAGCGGCGTCGATATCGGCGACGGTGAAATAAGGCTGCCAGACCGAAGGCATCTCGCCGAAGCTCTCGTCCATCTGCATCATCGCGCCGTTGTTGCGCCCGCGGTTTTGAATCAAGATGTAGCCATTCTCGTCTGCGAAGAATTGCCAGTCAAAGAGCGCGCCATAGAAGGCTTTGGCTGCTTCGGCATCTTTGGTCAGCAGCTCGTTCCAGCACATCGCGCCGGCTGTGTTGACGATGCCCGCGCCGATGTGGTTGCGCGCCTGCCACAAGCCCAGCGACCCGCCAGTCGGGTCTTGGATCTGCAGCATGCGCCCGCTGTCGAAAATATCGGCTGGACCGAACAATATCGCGCCGCCATTGTCCGTGACGATCGGCACCATGGCGTCCACATCATCGACCGTCACATAATTGTTCCAATGCGACGGGATGCCAGCAGCTTGCATGTCTGGCTGCATAGCGGCGAAACCGGCCGTGAACGCGCCAGCCTGCGTGAACATGGTGTAGGTATTGCTTTCATCCATGGGGATTTCGACTTTGTCCCAGCCGAGCAAATCCATGTAGAAGGCTTTGGCGGCTTCGGCATTGGTAGAGGTGTTGTCCGCCCAAGAAAATGTGCCGTGCGGGTATTTGCTTACTGTATACATAGCGGTTTTTCCAGTCAAATTGGGCAACAGGGCTGGTGATGATAGGCGCGGGGCAGCAGGTTGTCAAGCGGCTGTCAATCGCCCCGGCTGGGCAATCGCATCAAAACAGAATCTCGCGATGACAGCGCCGAAGGCAACAAAGCTCAACACAGAGAGTAAAAGAGAGCACAGAAGTATGGCTAACATAGCATTGCTACATTATGTAGGAACGTCGTAGGAGCGACTCTTGAGTCGCCCACATGCACACTGGTGCCATTTTTGGGCGATACAAGTATCGCCCCTACAGCTCTCGAATCTGAATGGCGACCCAGTGGCTCGCCCCTACTGCGCGGCCATTTCCCGGTGTTGCAGCGCTTCCTGGATTTCGAAGATGGAGCCGGCGTTTTGCGGCTTGGGCAGCGGGATGATGACGGGCACGGCCGCCACGCGCGGGCGGATTGTCGGCTCGCCGCGCACGATGGTATCGCAATAGGCCTCGTAGGTTGCGAAGCCCTCGAGGGGCCAGGAATCCAGCGCGCAGTATTGAAATAGCAGCAGACGCCGCGGCTCTGTCGAATGATTGGGAGTCGAGGCGTGCAGGGTGCGCGCATGGTGGATGGTGATGCCGCCGGCTTTGACCAGGCACTTTGCCACCTGGCGCGGCTGGAAATCGGGCTCGCTCACTGCGCCGACAAAGACGCCATTTTCATGGTGGCTGTGCAGCTCGGCGCGATGCGAACCCGGCGCCATCAGCATGCAGCCGTTTTCTTCGGTCATGTCGTCGATGGCCACGCCCACCGCCAGCAAGTCGTCATTCGTGTGCGGATAAAATGCCCAATCTTGATGCCATTCCACCGCGCTGCCATGGTCGGGCTCTTTCATGTTGAGCTTGTTGCCGTTGCTGCGCAGGCCTGCCCCGATGAGCTGCTCGACGATGTCCAGGATGCGCGGATGGCGCAGTGTCGCGTCATAGACCGCGTGGTGCAATATCGGGTTTTTGATGCGGCGCAAGCGTGGATTGTCTGCGCTGTGATTCGCCTCCAGGTCGAAGATGTGGTCGTGGCTGGTGATGTCGCGAGAACGCTCGACAAATTCATCGGTAACTTGCCGCAGCGCCGCCAGTTCTTCTGCGCTCAATACATTTTCGACAGTCAGATAACCATTTTCATGATAGAAGGCGATTTGCTGTTTGCTTAACATGGCGCTGTTCCTTTGCTCAAATTGCTGGAAGATATTTAATCATGCGCGAGCCATCCCCGCGCGGATTTCGCTACTATAGCGCTTCAACGCCCTGGATGCGGTCGATGGGCGCAGACACATTCCAGTCCACATCGTCGCTCACCGCCGCGCGTACGACGCCGGGCAGCTCTGCGTCGTCAACATGATTCAGCCGCTGCCAGAAGTCCCAAACTGCGGCTTTGTTGTCTTGGTTCACGCTTGTTGTCATATTCAGATTTTTCCTGCTGGTGGCTATTCGCCTTGCGCCGCCAGGCCCGCATGCAGCGCCGCGGTGATCTTGTCCACATCATAGACGCTGCCCGCCCAGACGCCGCCACTGGCCGCCTGGAGCGCCGCC
>DAOUJB010000250.1:0-2140 GCA_034423155.1 Anaerolineae bacterium
AACTCCAGCTCGGAGACGCTCATTTGAAATAGCTGCAAGATGGGCAGCAGCGTGAAGATGACCAGCACGACCAAAAGCGGCAGCAGCGCCCACAGCTTGAAGCTGCCCGCGCCAAACAGCCGGTTGACCAGACTGGGTCTCCCCGTCGAGTCGGGGGGAGGGATTGTCGCGGAAACCTGCATTATTGGAATCCTGTAGGAGCGAGACTTGTCTCGTCCATTTGAATCACCGATTTCGCTATGTGGGCGATACAAGTCTCGCCCCTACAACTACCCTGTATTTGGATTGCGGGCGATCAGGTTTTTCGCCCCGACGACGGATCTCGCTAGGGAGGATTCCGATCTGGCAATCCCCCCACGAATGAAGCGGCTAGGACACCGTGTAGCCGGCGTCTTCCATGACGGTGCGGATTTCCGAAGCCATCAGCGAGACAGCTTCATCGGCGCTGATCTCGTTGACATAGGCTTGCGCCATGCGGGTAGAGACGCTGTCGCGGATGAGCGGCGTTTCTGGCAGGCGCGTTTCTGGATGCAAGAAAGGCGTGCTTTCGGCGAAGGCGCTCGTCCACCAGCCGACGACCGGGTCTGTCGAAAGTTCTTCGTAGGTATCTTGGCGGACGGGGATTGCGCCGGCTTTGGCATAAGCCAACTGGTTGTCTTTGGTGGTCAGCCACTTGACAAATTCCAAGCCCGCGGCGGCGCGCTCGGTTGGCAGGTTGTCGGGATGCGACATGACCCACATGCCCGTGCGTGGCGAGCGACCCTCGGCTGTGACGCCGGGCACGACTGTCGCGCCCATGTTGCCGCCGACCACCGAGATATCCGGGTTGTCATAGTTGGGTGCGGCCGCGCCCACCATGTGCACTTGCGCGAGGCGTCCGCTCGCCATCAGCGCCAGCAAGTCGCCCTGGCCGAGGTCGGCATAATTCTGGGGCGCCCAGTCGCGTCCCAGCCGCAGCCAGCGATTGACCGCTTCTAGCCCCTCTGGACGCTCGAAGCCCACCGACCAACTGCCATCGTCTTCCAGGCGCACATATTCGGCATCGTAGCTGTCGACATAGGCGCCGAATTCCCACCAGATGGGGTTGGCGCGGTTGGCATTGCCAAACATGCGCGGGGGCCTGCCCAGCTGCTCGGCGATCGCTTCCATTTCGTCGAAGGTCTTGGGCGGCTCGATGCCGTTTTCTTCGAAGAGGTCGCGGCGATAATAATAAAGCTGGATGTTGCCGTTGATGGGTACGCCGAGGATGGTGCCCATGGGTCCATTAACGCCCAGATCGCTATCCCACTTCGCTGCATCGCCATAGCTGATGATGTTTTCATCGAGAGCAAAGTCGGCGTCGATATCGGTGATGGGGCGCAGCAAGCCGGAGTTGTAGAAGAAGGGGATGTTCTGCTCGGTGATGGCAACTGCGTCATATTCGCTTTCGCCCGCCTGTACGGCGTTGCGCGTTTTATCCAGCATGCCGGGGAAAGGCGTGACATCCAGGTTGATCTCGTTGCCGGTGGTCTCGGTATAGAGCTCGACCATGGCTGCGAAGCCAGGGAACCAGGGCGAGTCGTTGATGAGGATGGTGATGGGCGGCTGGGCAGCGACATCCTGGGCGAAGGCGCGGATATTGCTGTGCAGCAGCGGGTTGGCTGCCAGCCCGGCCGATAATGCGCCGACCGCCTTGAGGAAGTCGCGCCGCGAGAAATTGCCGATTCGCTTGTTCATGATTCACTCCTTTGCGTGAAATAGCTGAGTTGGCTTTTGTGAAGGCAGAAGTGCGCTAGGCGGCTCCGTTCGCACGCAGGCGACTGGTGGACAAGTGCCGATAGCCTAGCGCATAACAGCGCGCTGCGCAAAAAACGCCAGCCCGCCGCATATTTCGCCTGCCCGCTCGCTGTGCTAGAATCAGCGCGAACAACCCTACACATTTTCATGCCAGCGCAGAGACGAGGAGCGCAACATGAGCAGGACAATCCAGAATTATGTGAATGGCGGCTGGGTCGATGCCAGCGCCAGCGACAGCATACCCGTGCACGACCCCGCCACCTGCCAACTGCTGGCGCATTGCCCAGACTCGACTGCGGCGGATGTCGATGTGGCGGTGCGGGCGGCGCGCGCTGCTTTTGACGAATGGCGCAGCACGCCGGTC
>DAOUJB010000251.1:0-1654 GCA_034423155.1 Anaerolineae bacterium
TCTCGTCCACCTCGGCGATGACCAGGTCAGCTGCGGTGGCCATGGCTTTGTTGAAATTCTGCTCGGTCATGTGATAAACGAGGTTGCCGGCTTCGTCAGCCAGACGCGCGCGAACCAAAGCGACATCGGCGCGCAGCCCGGGCACAAAGACATGGTCTCGCCCATTGATGCGGCGCGTTTCGCTGTTTGCCGCCAGAGGCGTGCCCGCGGCCGTGGGCGTATAAAAGCCGCCGATGCCTGCGCCGCCCGCTCGGATCGCTTCGGCCAATGTGCCTTGTGGCAGCAGCTCAAAGGCGATCTCGCCACTCTGTGCAGCCGCCACCGCTTCGGGATTGCTGGTGAAAAAAGAGCCGATCGCCTTGCCGATCTGTCCCTTGCGCAGCAGGCGTCCGCCGCCCAAACCCGGCTCGCCGATGTTGTTGGCGATGTAAGTCAGCGCGCGCGCGTCCGTCTCGGCCAGGGTGTGCAACAGGTGCGCGGGCGTGCCAGTCATGCCGAAGCCGCCCACCATTAGCACAGCGCCGGCAGGGATGAGCTGCGCAGCTGCTTGCGGAGTCAGTTGACGCGTCCGTTTCATGCTCGCCTCGACAATTCAACCAGGGTGGCTTCGCCCTGCCCGACGCCCACGCACAGCGCCGCCAAGCCATAGCGCATTTTCGATCCGCCCTCTGCTCGCCGGCGCATCTCGTGCAGCAGCGTGGTCAATATGCGCGCGCCGCTGCAGCCCAGTGGATGCCCCAGCGCGATCGCCCCGCCATTGACATTGGCGATCGCCTCGCTGATGCCCAACTGCCGCAGCACGGCGATGGCCTGCACGGCGAATGCTTCGTTCAGCTCGACCAGGTCAATATCGCCGATCTCCAGCGCCTGCCGCTGCAGCAATTTCCGCACGGCTCCCACGGGACCCAAGCCCATCAAACGCGGGTCGATGCCGGCCGCCGCCGAGCCCAGCCAGCGCGCCAGCGGCTGCAATCCCAGCGTCCGCGCCCGGTCTGCCGACATCAGCAGCAGTGCGCAAGCGCCATCGTTCATGCCGCTGCTGTTGCCCGCCGTGACTGTGCCATTTTGGCGAAAAGCCGCGCGCAGCTTCGCCAGCTTGTCCAGGCTGGTGGCGACTTCGTAACCGGCCTCGGTCTGGCGCATGAAAGGGTGCTCGTCGGTATCGACGATGCGCGGTGGCGCCTTGCGCTGCGGGATGCGCACGGGCACGATTTCGTCGTGAAACGCGCCGCGATTGATAGCGTCGACTGCGCGCTGCTGGCTTTGCAGGGCATAGCGGTCTTGCTGTTCGCGGGTGATTTCGCCGCCAGGGATCGCGCCGGTGACGCTGAGTTCGTGGATATTTTCGGCTGTCTCGCCCATGGCTTCCAGCGGATAGCGTTTTTCCAGCGCCGGATTTGGGTAACGCCAGCCCAGCGTGGTATCCCAGGCGGTGACATTGCCGGCCGGACCAAAAGCGATCGGGTTTTTGGGCAGCGAATAAGGAGCGCGGCTCATGCTTTCGACGCCGCCCGCCACAAAGACATCGCCTTCGCCAGCCAAGATCGCGCGCGCCGCCTGGTTGACCGCCGTCAGACCGCTGGCGCAGAGCCGGTTCAGCGTCACGCCGGCCACGGACTCCGGCAATCCCGCCAGCAGCGCCGCCATGCGCGCG
>DAOUJB010000252.1:0-3703 GCA_034423155.1 Anaerolineae bacterium
TTTTCACCCAGCCGGGATTGGCTGTGATGGTGATGATGCCCGCCATCGCCGCATCGAATGCCAAGACGCGCGCCGCCATATTCATCGCCGCCTTGCTCATGCGATAGGCATAAGCATCGCCGCTCGTCCGCTGCAACGAGCCCATGCCCGATGAGATCATGACCACTCGCGGATTGTCGCCCGCGCCCAGCAGCGACCGGCAGGCTTGCGTCACGATCAGCGATCCCACGGCGTTGGTGGTGATGACCTCGCTGACATCGTCGGCGGACAAACTGCCCATGTGACTCGACTGATGATCGCCTCTGGGGTTGATGCCGGCGTTGTTGATGAGGATATCGAGCGCGCCGGCTCTGGCTGCGATTTGCTCGGTCGCGGCTGCGATGGACTGCGCATCGTTCACATCCAGCTGCACGATGACGAGCCTGTCGGCCGCCTGCCCCGCCAGGTCATGCAGCGCCTCCGCGCGTTCGGGCGTCCGACAGCCAGCGAAGACCAGTGCATCGCCCGCGGCGACATATTGACGCGCCAGCTCAAAGCCTATGCCGCGATTCGCGCCTGTGATCAGGATTCTTTGCATGGTCGCGCACCTCCTCTTTCTGCAGAATTGACGCGCATGATAATGGACGACCGCCGCGCATTCCAGTCCAAGCGCGCAATACCATTTCGCGCGGCTAGCACTATACTACTGGCGACTAAAGGCGGCTCATCCGACTGGCGAGGGGCGTGACGCGATGCACGAGGCATGGCGCGGCTGCGACTTGATCTTTTTCGATTGCGACAGTACGCTATCCAAGATCGAAGGCATAGACGAACTGGCGCGGCTGAAGGGCAAGGCAGCGCGAGTCGGCTTGCTCACCAACAAAGCCATGGATGGCGAGCTCGACCTGGCCGATGTCTATGGCAAGCGCCTGCAAGCCATCCGTCCGACCCGGGCGCAGCTCAAAGCCGTGGAGCAGCGCTATTGGGAGACGCTGGTGGACGATGCGCCAGAAGTCATCGCGGCGCTGCAGACTATCGGCAAGCGAGTCTACATCATCAGCGGCGGGCTGATTGACGCCGTGCGCGGTTTTGGGCGGCGGTTGGGCGTCCCGCCCGAGCAGATCCGCGCGGTCGAACTGGAATACAACGAGCTTTCTGGCGATTGGTGGCGCTATCACGAGCCGGGCGCGCAGCAAGCCAAGACCTACCTGGCTTATGATCAGGGACCCTTGACCATTTCCGATGGCAAGGCGCGCATCATCGACGAGCTGGCGGCAGGCCAGCCGGCCCGGCGCATGATGGTCGGCGATGGTTCGTCCGATCTGGCAGCCAGCGGCGCGGTGGATATCTTTGTGGGCTTTGGCGGCGTGGTGACGCGCGAACGCGTCCAAGCCGAGTCGGAACTTTTCTTGCGCTCGGAATCGCTCGCGGCAGTGCTGGCATTGGCTGGCGGCTGGCGCGGTTGGCGCATGACGCAAGGCAGCCGGTTCGAAGCAGTGTATCGCAAGGGCATAGCGCAGGCGCAGGATGCAGGATTGCTGCGCTTCCGCGACGAGCGCCGGCGCGAGCAACTCATCCGCGAATTTGAGGACTTCACCTGATTATGAGCTTTGACGCAATCCTATTTGATATGGACGGCTTGCTGATCGACTCCGAGCCGGTCTGGCACGAAGTCGAGGTCGAGCTGATCGAGGCTTGCGGTTATCGCTATGCAGACGAAGTGCGCGATATGGGCATTGGCATGCGCGTGGACGAATTCGCCGCCATCCTGCAGGCGCACTATCCCAAACTCGGCGACTCGCCCGCGGCTATCGAAGGCGCTATCACCGAGCGCATGCTGCAGCTGCCAGCAGAACGGATTCAGGCGCGTCCGGGCGCAGAAGCCATCATCCGCTATGCCGCCGACCAAGGCATTCCGCGAGCCATCGCTTCAAGCTCGTCGCAGGTCATCATCGAGCATTTTGTCCGCTTGCAAGGCTGGGATGGCTTGATCCCGCAGCGCTATTCCGCAGAATTCGTGCCGCGCGGCAAACCAGCGCCCGATATCTATTTGCATGCAGCTGGGCAACTGGGCCTGCGACCGGAGCGCTGCCTGGCGCTGGAAGACAGCCGGGCTGGCACGATCGCAGCGATTGAAGCCGGCATGACTTGTTTCACCGTGCCCGACCTGTCGCATTCGACACTGGACGATTTCGCCCAAATAAACCCGCATGTATTCCGCAGCCTGGACGAAGTGCTGGCCGAAGTGATCGAAAAGCGGCTATTCGCATGAATCAAAAGCGAGTCGTCATCGCCACCGATTTAACAGCGGACAGCCTGGACTTGCTGGAAGCTGCCGATGGCATTGATGTGATGGTCGTGCCGCCAAAAACCGCTGTTGTGCGCGAGGCTTTGGAAAGCGCCAGCGCTATCATCACGCGCTCGGACTTTCGGCTGGATGCGCCGCTGCTGGAATATGCGCCGGAATTGAAGCTGATTGCGCGCATGTCGGCTGGTTTGACCGGCATCGATATCGACGCTGCCACCGCCCGCGGCATCCTGGTCATGAATGCGCCGGGGGTCAGCGCAATCGCCGCCGCCGAGCATACGCTGACATTGATGCTGGCTTTGGCGCGCAACCTGCCGGCGGTGCACGAGAGCTTGCGCGAGGGCTGGTGGCTCTTCGACCGCGGCCAGCAAATTGGGCGGCAGTTGCACGGCAAAACTTGCGGCATCGTCGGCTTGGGGCGCGTCGGTGGACGAGTGGCGCAGCTGTGCCTGGCGCTGGGCATGCGCGTGCTGGCTTGCGATCCGTACATACGCGAAGAACAGGTGCGGGATACGCGCATCCAGCTGGTCAGCCTGGGCGAGCTCCTGCGCGAGTCCGACTATGTCAGCCTGCATGTGCCAGCCACGCGCGAAACGCAGGATCTGCTGACGGCCGAGTCGCTGGCGCAAATCAAGCCGGGCGCTTGTTTCATCAATACGGCACATGGCGGCATCGTCAGCGAGGCGCTGTTGGCAGAAGCGTTGCAGGCTGGTCGGCTGGGCGGAGTCGCGCTGGATGTCTGGAACGAAGAGCCGCCTTTTAACAGCCCTTTAATCGGCATGGACGGCGTGATCCACACCCCGCATATCGGCGACAACACAGCCGAGGCGCGTCAGGACTTGTCGCTGCAAATCGCCCGGCAAGTCATCGATGCTCTGGCCGATCGCGACTACCGCAATGTAGTCAATATGCCGCTGCTGCCCGGGCTGAGCTATGACGAAATCCGCCCCTATATGCAGTTGGCAGAAGGCATCGGCGCGTTGCAGCATGCGTTGGCGCGCAGCCCCATCCGCCGCATCGCCATCGAGATCATCGGCGAAGACATGAACGGGTTGATCAAAGCCATGACCGTGGGCATCCTGAAAGGCTTGCTCAGTCCTTTCTTGGGCGACCAGGTGAGTTATGTCAATGCGCCCTTGCTGGCGGCAGAGCGCGGCTGGCTGATCACGCAAGCCAAGGGCATCCAGATCAGCGAATATCGCAATGTCATCACCTGCCAGATAACCATGGATGATGGCGAAGAAATCAGCATCGCCGGCGCGTTGTTAGACCGCCAGCAGCCCATGATCGTGCAGATCAACGATTATCGCGTGAACTTCGAACCGCGCGGGCATCTGCTGATTATGGGCAGCTATGACAAACCGGGCGTGATTGGCCGGGTGGGCACATTGATGGCGCAGCGGGGCGTGAATATCG
>DAOUJB010000253.1:0-4289 GCA_034423155.1 Anaerolineae bacterium
ATATCGACAATCACTGGGCGACCACCTATAACGCCGATGCCCTGATCCTGTCCACGCCGACCGGTTCGACCGCTTATGCGCTGGCGACTGGCGGACCCATCCTGCCGCCCGAATTGCGCAATATCCTGATGTTGCCCATGGCGCCGCATTTGAGCATGGACAGACCGATTGTGCTGGCGCGCGGGGCAGTTGTCGATGTCGAGCCAACGCGCGAAAATCGTGGCAAGGTCGTGCTGACGATCGATGGCAAGGTCGTGGCCGACTTGCATGAAAACCAGCATGTGCGCGTGACCTCCGCCCAGCCGGTCAGTCAGTTTGTGCGCCTGCGCGAGCGCAATTATTTCTATCGCTCGCTGCTGGATCGCCTCGAGCCGCGCATCAACCGCCACGGACCGCGGCGCATGACATTTGATTGATCCCGCTCGCCCCGTTGGGTCGGTGGGTTGTAGGGGCGATAGATATACCATATCGCCCGCGTTGCAATTGCTGTCAAAATCGGGGGACCTGGTAGGTCGCCCCTACAACGAAACCTTGGTGGAACAAGGCGAGCGCGCATGACCCAGCCAACAATCGACACAGCAGACGAGATCACATACTGCGCGCGGCATCCCGAGCGCGATACGGGCTTGCGCTGCAACCGCTGCGAGCGTTATATGTGCGTCGAATGCGCCGTGCGCACGGCCATCGGCTATACCTGTCGCGAATGTGTGCGCGGGCACGAAGACAAATTCTATGCCGGCACCCTGACCGATTATGCGCTGGTCGCCGCGGTTGGCTTGGCTGGCGGCGCATTGACCGCGTTGCTGACCATGCTGGTCGGCGGCTTCCTCATCGTGGGATTGCTGCTGGCGCCGGGTCTGGGCGGAGCAATCGCACAACTGGCCTTGACCATCACCGGGCGGCGGCGCGGGCGACACAGCGGACTGGTCTGCGCGGGCTGCGTGATGGCGGGCGGGTTGGCGGGCAGCCTGCTGATCGTCGGCGCGCTGAGCATCTTCACGCTGCTATATTTGGGGCTGGCCTGTTCAGCGGCTTATGCGCGGTTTCGCGTGGCGATTTGACCCTCATAACCCCGGATCGCTGTAGGGGCGAACCTTGTATCGCCTACAATTTCGCTGATGTTCTGTGGGCGACTCAAGAGTCGCCCCTACGACGAATCTCGTTAATTTCCGCTCTCTGTGGTTTAGAATACGCAGAAGCCTAGCTCGCCAGAGACGCCCATGCTCGAAGAACTGCGCATCCACAACTTCGCCGTCATCGACCAGCTCGAGCTGCATTTTCGCGCCGGCTTCCATGTCATCACCGGCGAGACCGGCGCGGGCAAGTCCATCCTCATTGATGCCGTAGAGTTGCTGCTGGGCGCTCGCGCCGACCCGGCCTTTGTGCGCGCGGGCAGCGAACGCAGCGTCATCGAAGGCGTCATCCGCTTGGACGAGCGCGCCAAAAGCCTGCTGCAGTCGGCGCTGGAACGCGAAGAGTTGCTCGACCCCGACGACCCGGATTACCTGACGATCCGCCGCGAGATCCGTCGGCGCGGACGATCATCGGCGCGCATCAATGGCGTGCCCGTTCGCAGCGAGCTGCTGGCAGAAATCGGTGGCGAATTATTTGATATCCATGGGCAGAGCCAGCACTTGTCGCTGTTTCGCCCCCGCCGTCATATCGACCTGCTCGATCGCTATGCAGGTGTGCTGGATGAGCGCGCCGGGCTGGCAGCATTGGTCGCCGACCTGGCTGGGGCGCAAGCGGAGATGCGTGCCCTGGCCGATGACAGCGAGGCATTGGCGCGGCGAGCCGACCTGCTGCGGCACGAATTGGACGAAATCCAAGCGGCCAACCTCGACCCCGCCGAAGAAGACGAATTGCAGACCGAGCGCAACCGACTGGCCAACAGCGAGCAACTGGCGCAGTTGGCGGGCGAGGCGGCGCGGCTGCTGGACGATGACGACCGTGGCGCTGTCGACAAATTGATGGGCGCGGCCGGGACGCTGATGAAACTGGCGCAGATCGACCCGCGGATGAGCGAGCAGTACGACCTGGCCGAGACCCTGACGCAGGGAGCGCAGGAATTGGCGCTGGAACTGGCGCGTTATGCCGGCGCCGCCGAATACGATCCGCAGCGGCTCAACGAACTGGAAGAGCGGCTGGAGCTAATAAGAAGTCTGAAGCGTCGGCACGGCGTCGACAGCGTGCGCGATATCTTGGACTATGCGGCGCGCGCGCAAACTGAACTGGAAAACATCGACCACAGCGATGAGCGGCTGCGGGAGCTGGGCTTGCAAGAAGAACGCCTGCTGCGGCAAATCGGCGAAATCAGTTGGCGCTTGAGCCAGGCGCGGACACAAGCCGGGCTGCAACTGAGCGCGGCAGTCGTGCGCGAGCTGACCGACCTGCGCATGGAGCGGACGCGCTTCGAGGTGCGGCTGGCACAAGCCGAGCATCCGGCCGGCTGCATCGTGGGCGATGCGCGCTATAAATTTGACGCCAAGGGACTGGACGATGTCGAGTTCCTGCTCAGCGCCAACCCGGGCGAACCGCTGCGTCCGCTGGCGAAAGTGGCCTCCGGCGGCGAGGCGGCGCGCATCATGCTGGCGCTGAAGCGGGTGCTGACCGCAGCTGACCAAACGCCCATCTTGATCTTCGACGAGGTCGACCAGGGCATCGGCGGACGGCTGGGCGCGGTCGTGGGCGAGAAGCTGTGGTCGCTTTCGCATGCGCATCAGGTGCTGTGCGTGACGCATTTGCCGCAATTGGCGAGCTACGCCGATGCGCATTATCAAGCGCAGAAGGATTTGCAAACGGCGCATGCAGCCACGCAGGTGCGGCAGCTGGCCGACGATGACGAGCGGGTGAGCGAGCTGGCCGATATGCTGGGCGCGGGAGGCTTGGCGGGCCTGCTGTCGGCGCGGGAATTGCTGGATGCCGCCCGGGCGCGAAAATCGCAGATGCAACAGCGCTAGTCAGCAGTAATTTCATGCGCGCCGTCACAAACCCCGTGTAAGAATCCCGCCCCGCCCCTCGTCCAGTATTTGCAAGGGGTGGACATCGGGAGTGACGCCATGCACGAACAGCACAATGGCGACCCAATGCAGCGACTCTTCGACTTCGTGGCCAATGCGCCCGCCGACGAAACGCTGATCAAGATGGATTGCAATGACTGCTGCGAAAAAATCACGCAGCTGGCGGAGCAGGTGGCCAATGGTGCCGATCTGAACGAAATCTGGCCCGAGATGCAGAAGTTCATGCGCTATTGGGACGATTGCCGAGAAGAATTTGAAGCGCTGGTGGCGGTGCTGCAAGCAGAAAAACCCAACGCCACGCCCGCCGAATAAACCAACCGCAAACGCGACGGGCAACATCTGTGAATTTCTCTGTGACTCTATGCCTCTGTGGCAATGAAAGGAAAGTAGCACGATGAAAAAAGAACGGGTCGTCATCATTGGCAGCGGACCAGCCGGCTTGACCGCCGCGCTCTACACCGCCCGCGCGCAGCTGGCGCCTGTCGTCATCGCCGGCGAACAACTGGGCGGGCAAGTCGCTATCACGCACGAAATCGAGAATTATCCCGGCTTCCCCGATGGGCTTAGTGGTCCCGAATTGGTCGAACGCATGAAGCAGCACGCGGAGAACTTCGGCGCGAAGGTCGAATTTGACCTGGTAGATAGCGTGGATTTCAGCCGCGGCTCGCCCTTTGCCGTCAAGACCTATGGCGAAGAGTTCCTGGCCGACTCGGTCATCGTGACGATCGGCGCAGACCCGCGCAAGCTAGGCGTGCCCGGCGAGGTAGAATTCACCGGCACGGGCGTCAGCTATTGCGGCACCTGCGATGGCTTCTTCTTCCGCGGCAAAGATATTGTCGTGGTCGGCGGCGGCGATTCTGCGCTGGAAGAGGGCATCTTTTTGACGCGCTTCGCCAACAGCGTCAACATCATCCATCGTCGTGATGCTCTGCGCGCCGGCGTCCAGTTGCAGCAGCGGGCGTTCAACAACGACAAAATCAGCTTCACCTGGAACAGCGTGGTCGAAGAGATCATCGGCGACAGCGGCGGCGTCAACGCGGTGCGCCTGCGCAATACGCAAACGGGCGAGCAGACGCTGCACCCGACCGATGGCGTCTTCATCTTCATCGGGCACGACCCCAACAACGCCGTCTTTGGCGACCAGATCGCGCTGAACGAAAATGGCTATATCATCACCGACCAGCGCTATCGCACCAATGTCGATGGCGTCTTCGCCGCGGGCGAAATCCAGGACGAGATCTGGCGGCAGGTGGCGACATCGGTCGGGCA
>DAOUJB010000254.1:0-11650 GCA_034423155.1 Anaerolineae bacterium
TGTGGAGTTGTGGGCGATACAAGTATCACCCCTACAGATTTCGAAACTGAGTAGCATCGCCCTTTTACGCATGACTAACCTGGTCTTGCTTCTGCTTTCCTCTCGGCGCGCTCAAGGTACTCGGTGGCAAAACACCAGAGACGATTTCTATGCACAGGGTTTCATCTTAATGCGATTGCCTTGCTAGGGACACCCCGACAGACTGCGTTAGTTTGTGCGCTGTGCTAGAATCTCGCCGAGATCTGCGCTCTATTTCGAAGAGGAATCTGCCATGGTCGATCGACGCGAACAGCGCCGTGGCCAGCAAACTCTGGAAGCTGCCACGCCAGGCGAATGGGCGAATTTCGTGGCGAAGCAGCCGCGCGCGCACATCACGCAGCTGCTGGAATGGGGGGCGCTCAAGCATCGCTTCGACTGGGAGGCATGCGAGATTGCAGTCGGCGATGCGGACGGCATGCGGGCATCGGCGCTGGTGCTGGTCAAAGACTTGCCCATGCGCCTGGGCAAAATGGCTTATGTGCCCATGGGACCCTATGCCCAGAGCGAGATGGATTACGCCGCGCTGTGGCGTGATATCCGCAGAGAAACCGGCGCGGCATTCCTCAAGGTCGAGCCAGGTCATCTTGCGCCAGGCGAAGAGTTGGATCTGCGCAGCATGGGCTTCCATCCCAGCCCGCAGACGATACAGCCGCCGCGCAGCATCATCATTGACATACGCGGCAGCGAAGACGAGATATTGGCGGGCATGAATCAAGGCACGCGCCGCAAAATCCGCAAGAGCCTGGCCAGCGATCTGCGCATCCGCAGCGGCGAGCAGCGCGATTTGCCGGCTTTCTGCCAACTGATGCAAGCGACCGGCGATCGCAACAGCTTCGGCGTGCACAGCGCGGCCTATTACGAAATGGTCTTCGATCTATTCATGCCGCGTTACGGGGCGCTGCTGCTGGCGGAACTGGCTGGCGAGCTGCTGGCGGGCGTGATGGTCTTCGCGCTGGGCGGCACAGCCTGGTATTTGTACGGCGCATCGTCGCGCGCGCGCAGCCAAGTCCAGGCCAGTTATGGCGCGCAGTGGGCGGCCATTGGCTGGGCAAAAGAACGCAATTGTCACAGTTATGACATGTGGGGCGTGCCCGATCATGACGAGGCGACTCTGGAAGCGGGATTCCGCGAGCGCCGCGATGGCTTGTGGGGCGTCTATGGTTTCAAGCGCGGCTGGGGAGGCGAGTTGCGGCGAACGCTGGGCGCATGGGATCTGCCCTTCAACCGACCGATCTACGCGGCTTATCGGGCGGCGCTGCGAGCGAGGCAGATCGGTCTTTTCAGCCCCTAGCCGATGCCCCGATCTTCGCACACCCTGCGCCTAGGGGCGAGGCGCTGACTCGCCCGCTTGCCCCCCTCAGTCCCCCCGACGAGTCAGGGGGAAGCGAGCACTGACTACGCTCTCCGTCCTGACGAGGTGGGGTATTGGAGCACAAGCCCTCGCGAATGCCAGCGCGTCTGTGAACAAACTGCGCTAGACTCCGCACGATACACACAGGCGAACAGGGGCAAGCCAACAAGTTGTTGACAGTTGCGGAAATCGGCGATCGCCAGAGTTGGAATGATATGCTGCGCGAGCTGCCCGGCGCGCATGTGCTCCAGACCTGGGACTGGGGCGACTTCAAGCAGGCCACCGGCGGCTGGCAGCCCACGCGGCTGGCTTTTCAACGCGGCGAGCAGGTCGTGGCGCTGGCCAGTCTGGCGACTCGGCGCATCGGTCCGCTGACTGTCATGATGGTCAGCAAAGGTCCAGCGCTGGATTACCGTGATTTGGCACTGGCGGAGGCTGTGCTGGCGGAACTGGAGGAACGCGCCCGGCGGCTGGGCAATGTCTGGCTGAAGATCGACCCCGATGTCATCGCGGCGACTGGTCTGCCCGGCAGCGAAGACAACCGCTGCGATGCGCTGGGAGGGCAGTTGATGGCGCTGCTGTCGGCGCGCGGCTGGCGCTTTTCTTCCTCGCAAGTGCAATTTCGCAATACCCTGCGCATCGACTTGCAACGCCCGCTGGACGAAATATTGATGTCCTTCAGCGGCAATACGCGGCGCAAAGTCCGTGCCGCAGCCAAGAAAGGTGTAATGATCCGCGACGCCACGCTGGACGACTTGCCGCTGCTCTACCAACTCTATCAAGTTACCGGCGCGCGAGACCAATTTCTAATCCGCCCTTTTGCCTATTATCAGCGCGCCTGGCGAGATTTCATGCGCGGCGACCTGGCGCATGCCTTGATCGCCGAATATGCGGGCCGAGCCATCGCCCATGTCATCTTGTTTCGCTTTGGGCGGACTTGCTGGTATTTTTATGGAGCGTCCGCCAACGAAGAGCGCGCGCGCATGCCCAACTACGCGCTGCAATGGGCGGCGATTAACTGGGCAAAGGCGCAAGGCTGCGCGACTTATGATATGTGGGGCGCGCCGGATGTGTTTGACGAAAGCGACCCGTTGTGGGGCGTGTACCAGTTCAAGCGGGGTTTTCGCGGGAAGCTGACTCGGCATATCGGCGCTTGGGATTTCGCGCCGCAGCCCTGGCTCTACCGCGCTTACGAGACGCTGATGCCGCGTCTGCTCGATCGCATGAGAAATCAGGAGAATCGCAATGAACCGACATGAGCTTGTACAGCATTTTCATGACGAGGGCTTCGCCGTTGTGCCGGGCCTGTTTGCCGCGAGCGAGATCGAAAGCATCAAGGCGCACTTCATGCAGCTCAACGCGCAAGGGCATGGCTATGAAGGCGACCGCAACACGTTGCTGGGCGATGACGACCCCCTGAAAGCCTATCCGCGCTTGGTGCATCCGCATCGCTTCGACAAACTCGCGCTAGATTGGCTGCTGGACAAGCGGCTGCGGGATTGGACGACGGCGCTGCTGGGCAGGCAGCCCTACGCCGCGCAGACGATGTTCTATTTCAAGCCGCCCGGCGCGCGCGGACAAGCCCTGCATCAAGACCAAAAGTCGCTGCGCGTACGACCCGGCACCTGTCTGGCTGCCTGGATGGCCGTGGATGATTGCGACGAAGAAAATGGCTGCATGCAGATCGTGCCGCGCACGCAAGACCTGCCGCAGCTTTGCCTGATCGAAGCCGATCTGTCACAAAGTTTCAGCTCCAGGACAGTGCCGATCCCGCCGGGCAGCGCGCCAAAGCCCGTCCCCATGCGCGCCGGCGATGTGCTATTTTTTAATGGACAGGTGATCCACGGCAGCTTCCCCAACCGCAGCCAGGCGCGTTTCCGCCGCTCGCTCATCGGGCATTATGTGGTCGGCGAGGCGCAGCAAGTCGCGGAATTTTATCATCCGCTGCTGACATTCACCGGCGCTGAAGTCGTCCTGGAAGAGAGCGAAGCCGGCGGACCCTGTGGCATCTTCGTGGATGACGAAGAACCAGCCGTCATGATGGTCGCGCAATGACCCACCTCGGTCCCCCGACATCCTCGCGTAGGGGCGAGCCATTGGGTCGCCCGCCAACACACCCGAAACTTGGGCGAGTCACCGCCTCGCCCCTACGCCGTCTCTTCTGGGAGGGCTTGTCTACCCGTCCGTGATGCGCAATAGTCCGCCCGCGCCCCGGCCATAGACTTCCGGGAAGTTCATCTCCTGCGCAGTGGGCGGGATGACATGGTATTCGCCTGCGACAGACGGTCGCAGCGCATAGACAAATTCATAGACGCCGCGCGGCAGATAGCTGGCGTAGATGCTGGCTTTTTCATCGTGAAATTCAATGGCGTCGAAGTGCCACCAGCCCCAGCCCTCCGCCCCGTCGATGCGTTCGCCGCCGGGCAGCGTGCCGATCTGTTGACTGGTCGCCAGCGCGGGATTGATCGCTTCTGCGCCGGCGGGGAAATAATCCTCGATGACGACATAGCGCAGCGTGTTGGGCGCGACGATCTGCAAGCGCGCCTGTAGCACTTCTCCGACCGCGACGCTTTCAACAGGTGTCTTCGTTTCATCGCCCAAGCGCGTGTAGGTGCGCGAAACTTCGATGCCGCGGCTGATCGGCTGCAGGGCGGGCACGGGCAGATCGGCATTCAGATGGGCGGTGTAATACAGCGTCCCGGCGCCGTCTCCACGCCGAAAGGCCAGGATGTTGGTCGCGTCTTGCATCAGTTGATCCAGCTCGACCTGCAGCGCATCGTCTCGCAGCGCATTGTCGGGCATGGCGACATTGGCGAGCAGCTGATCATCGTTGATCGCGGCGCTGTAGGCGAAATCCGGACGCAGTTCGCCGCTGCTCAGCATCCAATTGGTCAACGCGATGATCGACCAGGTCGTCTGCTGCAGGGAGCGCCAATGCCCGCTGCCTTCTCGCACAGTGACCAGATGCCGCGCGATATTGGGCAGCAGCTCGCTTTGCGGACGCAGCTTAATTAGCGTGTCCAATGCCAGCGCGGTGCTGCGGATATCCGACGACCAATTCCAGCGGTCGGCATAGCTCTCTTCAAAGAAAATGCCCGTGGCGCGGGTGACGGCGCGATTGACAAGCTGCTGGGCGAGCGCATTCAGGCGCGTTTCGTCTTGCGAATCTATGCTATGCAGCGTCTGTGCCAGGAAGGCGACCGCGTCCAGGTTTAGGCGCTGGCGGCTTTCAAAAAGCTCGGCGCTATGGTCGCTATCTGGCGCGCCGGACATCGCTAGCGCATACAACAGGAAAGCCTGCCGGTTCAACTGCCAGGTTTCGTCCGCCAGCGAAGGGTTGATCAGGGCGCGCTGCAGGTGGCGCTGGGCACGATTGATCGCCGCGGCCTCGACGAGATAACCCTGCTGCCGGGCTGTGGACAAGCCATAGAGCGCATAAGCAGTCGTCATGATGTCGCTGCGATCGCCGCTGCACCAGCTCCAGCCGCCATCGCTCAACTGCCGCTCGGCCAGCTCCAGCAAAGTCTCGGCGATCAGCCTGTCCAAACTGGCTTTCAGCGCTGCATCCGCCAACCCCAATTGTTCCAGCGCTCGGTAGCTGACGATATTGGGCAAAAAGCGGCTGACCAGGCTGGCTGTGCAATCCCAGTGGCGCGCAGTTTCTGTCTCCAGGTAGGTCAGGCTCTCGGTCAACATGCCCGCCAACGACTTTTGCAGGCGGATATCCAGGCTGCCCCGCCGCAGATCCAGATCGCCAGGTAGACGCAGCGCTTCCAGTCGCGTCTCCGCCTCGCGCAGCAGCCCAGCCGTGCCGATTGTTTCCGAGGCGGCAAAGCGATAGACAGGCAAGCTGCCTTCGTCATCGATGCTTACGGGCGAAATACTGGCATCGCTGAACGAGCCAGCATCGCTGCGCACGGCAAAAATTGGCGCGACCGTCTCGACATCGCCGATTGTCACCCGCCAGTTGACGCGCCCCCGTCCACCAGCCGGGATGCTGATCCGCCGCTGATTGGACTCGCCGACCGCCAATTCCAGCCCGGCGAGATTGGTCATGGATACGCTGGCGCTTAGCTGCGATTCGCTGTTGTTGTTGACGATGGCGGAAAGCTGAGCGCGGTCGCCGACCACGAAGAAGCGCGGCGTTATCGGGCGGATCAACAGCGGGCGCGTGCTGCGCAAATCGGATGTGTTTTCGCCCAGCAGCAGATTTCCAGCGGGCGAAGTTGTCCAGGCGCGGGCATCGAGCCGCCAAGTTGTCAGGTTGTCGGGCAGGCGCGTTTCAAATGTCGCTAGGCCAGCCGAGTCGGTCACAAGCAGCGGATTCCAGTAGGGCGTGTCGATGAACTCGCTGCGCAGGTCGATAATGCCCGGATCTGCAAATCCGCCGCCGCCGCCGCCAAAGCAGCAGTTGTCCGCCATCGCCATAGACTCAGCCACAGCGCGCACCTGCGGCTCACTGCGCAGCAACGATGAGCTGGTCTGCACGAGCAGCGGCTGCGCGCCGTAGAAGTGATCCAGCAGTTGCAGGCTATTGCGCTCGGCAAGCGACAAAGCTGCCAGGTCGGTCAAAGCCACGCCGACTTCCGCCGACACCGGCTCGCCCTGATAGTCGCTTACTTGCAAGTCGTAGCGAATCGTGTCCTGCGGCCCGGCGATTCGCTTGTCGGGGCGAATGTCGATTTCCAGGGCATATCGCTCTGCGTCCACTTCCAGCTCGGCAACGCCCATGCGCCAACTGGCAGGCTCTTGTCCCTGCGCAGCCTTCATTAGAAACGCGCTCACAAAGATGTTGGGCGCGTGTTCGGGCAAGACATCAAACTCGTAGACATGCGAGCTGCCGCTGATGGACAGGACTTCCGCATGCAGCACATCGCCGCGCTCTATCGCAATCAGCGCCTGCGTTTCACCTGCGTAGGGCGAGGTAATCAGCACCTTTGCGCGGTCGCCGACGCGATAGGCGCGCTTGCCCGGCACCAGATCAATCTGCCTGTCGTCATCGCTGCTCGCGCCCCAGGGCACATAGCCATCGCCCGCAATCCAGGCGTAAGTCGCCGTGGAAACTTCGTTGCCAGCCGAATCGATGCTGCTAGCGAGAAGCTTGTACAAGCCAGCTGACGGCGGTTGGAATACGAAAACGGCTTCGCCATCTTTGTCTGAAACGAGGCGGCCACTGGTTACGGGGATTTCCGTCATCTGCCAGGTCGTTTCGACGCGTCCGCTGATCGGGTCTTGCGTCTGCTCGCTTGTCCAGCGGCGTTCGACAATTTCGATGTCGATTTGCTGGTTTGCGATTGGCTGGCTGTCCCAGTCGACAGCGATGATGTTGATGCGGCTGTCTTCGTCCGCGCGTCCAACAGCATCCTCCGCCCGCGCGCCGATGTAGAGCAAACCCTGATGCACGACGAGGCTACCCTGGTCGTAGATGGCTTGCCCGCTTTCATCGCTGATGGCGGCGTCTATCATGTAGCGGCGGCTGCCAAGCGCATCGCCCAGATCGCCATGCAACTCGAAGCGCGCCACGCCCGCCGCATCGGTGCGCAGTTCGCCTTCGTACAGCAAACCTTCATCCAGATCGAATGGCGACCAGCCAAATTGAAATGGCTCGCGGACGCCAAAGTCATAATCGCCGTCGCCCTGATATGTAAACTGATATGCTGCGCTAACCACGCTGTATTCCGCCTGCGCATCGGAAACCGCGCCGCCGAAGAAATAGTTGCCCGCGATCGTAAAGTCGGCCGCGCCGCCCTGCACGATTTGCGGCTGATCGGTCGTGAGCGAGACCTGGAACTCCGGCAGACGATACTCGGCCACCTGGAAGTCGATGAAGCCGTCTTCTTCATATTCACCGTCTGTGGGCAATTTGACCATCAAGGTCCATGCGCCGGGCGAAGCCTCCGCCGGCAAGTCGAACTCGCCATGGAAGCTGCCCGTTTCGCTCAGCGGCAATTCCAGTTCGCCAACGATGTCATACTGCGAGTTGCGGAAGGAAACGGACACGCTGTCCAGGTGCGTCGGCGTATAGCGCAAATCGTCTTTCACCCGCGCCAGCCCGCGGAAGTAGACCGTCTGCCCGCCGCGATAAACAAGGCGGTCGGTGTAGACATAAACGGGGTACTTGCCTTGAAAGCGCCCCGTATCGAGGCCAAAGTCCCAGGGCAGCATGCCCTCTGACCAGGTGGACATGCCGAAGCCGAACTGCTCGTCAGTGTCCAGCACAACCGCCAGACTCGCGAAACTCCGCAGGGAACTCGGCAGCGCGATATTCGCCAAGCCCATCGCGTCGGTGATTCCTGTGGCGACCAGCGCCGAGCCTTCGCCAAACACGCGGACAATTTCGCCAGCGAGGGGCAATCCCGTGCCGACATCAAGCGCCCAGATTAGCAGGCTGTCCGCCGACTGCTTCATCGTCAGCGCGGACGTCGACACGGATAGGAATTTGCGCGTGCTCGCCCAGCGCGTGTCCAAGCCCGGCGCGCTTAGCTCGGCGTAGTAGATGCCGGGCGCCAATCCGTCTTCCGCCAATGTCACAGTCTCGGTCTGGCGGGACTTCTCTTCTCCGCCAGGGATGCGCCAGCTTTGCAGCAAGTCAGTCGCAGTTGGGCGGTAGTCCTCAGCAGACGAATAGATGGTCGGGTCGGTCAGGAGCGCGACGAAGTCTTCCAGCTTGATACGGTACAAAGCCAGATCGACATGCTCGACATCGCGATGGTGAAATGCCAGCCGTGTCGGCTGATACGCGCTGTGGAAGCCGATGTCGCGGTAGGATGCAAAGCCAATCTCCGGCGGGCGCGGCTCGGTTTTGTAGGCAATAGTCAGCGGCTCGGCGATGGCATTCCCATAGATGTCAGCCATGCCAGCAGCGACTGTGATGCGATAGGTCGTGTCTGGCTGGGCATCAAAGGACAGTGCATAGCGATTGTTCCAGTCGCTGTAATAGGTGATCGGCGCTTCGGCGGGCGCTGGCTCGATGCGCACCTTGCCAGCCAGCGAGTCGATTGCCATGGGCGATGCGAAGTAGAGCGACAGCCCGTGCGTGTAGGCATCGCGCTCGCCATCCCGCGGCTCTGTGTCAATAATTCTCGGCGCGCCGACTGTCCGGTACTGCCAACGTGGCGCGCCCAGACTGCTTGCCAGCCGCAATCCCGGCAGCATGTCGCGATCAAACCAGGCTTGATACGCCGTATCCAGCTTGAGCCGCTCGGGAAGATACGCGAATCCCAGGCCATCGTCCGCCCATTCAAAGCTGCCCGCGATGTCCGGATGGTCGCTGGCGGGCTGCGCCTGAAAACGAAAGGCACGCTCGACCAGATTTTGCGAAAGCGGCTGATCGAAGCGGATCTGGATGCGCGGATTCAAAATCAGGTTGTTGCTGCCGGGCGGCGGATCGATGGCGACGATTGCGGGCGGTGCCGTCTTGAAAGTCCAGGCCGCAGCGGAGCCCATAACAGAGCCATCAACCGCGGCCAGATCGGGGGAAATGGTCACCGTGTATTCCGTATCGCCGTCCAGCGGTTGAGTAGGCCGGAAGATATACACGGCGCTGTTGACCCATTCGCCAAGACCAGCGACCGCGGGCGACAAAGTCAGCGGCTGCGGCAGATCGTCCCTGTCTGGCGACAAGGCAAGCGGGACGACCGGCGCGTCAAAGGCCACGCTGATGGCGGAATCCACAGGCGCGAGCGTACTGCCCGGCAGCGGAAAGGCATCGGCGACAGATAGAAAGCCGACTGTGGAAAAAACAACCTGGAAGGGATCGAGCAAAGGCGCGCCGTCTTTGGCGGTCAGCGGCGTATTCAGGCTGAAGGCATAGCGCTGGTCACGCTGGAAAGCGCCATCTGGCTCGAAGCTAAGCGAGTATTCATCGCAGCTCAGCACACCGCGCGTGGCGGGCTGCCAGGCCAAGGCCGCTTCTGCGTCCGCGCAATCCACTCGGCGATTGAACCAGAAGGTGACCGTGTCGCGCAAGCCCAGTTGACCGGCGGGAGAGGGCTGAACATCAATCACTTCCAGGAAGGCGACTTGGTTGACCTGCGCCGTAATTTGCAGCGCGCCAGCCAGCATCAGCAAGGTGAATACGGCAAAGGCTAGACAGATTGGTCTGCGCATGGGCTTGTCTCCCGAATGGTCACCCTTCACAGACAAGTATACTTGATAGCAAGGGAGGATCTTGAGCCTGGCCGGGGATGCGGGCAGGGCAATCGCAGCAAAACATAATCGCGCTACGACAGCGCCGAAGTAAACAAAACTCAACTAAAGCAATGCATCAACATGAAGGCAAGTTGCCGGGGCGACTCAAGAGTCGCCCACATGGTCAACGCCAGCATTGTGGGCGAGCCGGCGGATCGCCCGTACGACGCCGCTTTTGACGCGCTTTTTATCCGCAAGTCCCGATCGGCTCAACAAGATTTTCGCTGATCCAGCCCCGCGCGCCGTGATAATCCACCTTGATATAGCCCTCGCTCCGTTCCAGCGCCGTCAGCTTGATGTCGAAAGGCAGGATGTCGACGATCTCCCCGCCCGGGCTGGCGCGGAAATTGAGCATGTATTGCGTGCGCACCATGCAGCCGCTCAGGCTATAGACAGGCGGCGGCACCGGGGTGGGCGTGGGCACTGGCGGCCCGTCGATCAGGGCAACAGTGCCAGCGCGGTCGATCGTCGTGCAGATCATCCCGTCCCTGCCGACGACCGGCAACTCCGAAACGGCTCGCGGCGCGGTGGCGGCATCCAAAAAGCGGAAAGAGCCGCTGCTGCCCTCGAAGCAGACCTGCGTATTGGACAAGACCCAGCCCCAGACATCCACGCCATCGCGGAAGCCCAAACCCAACACGGCTGCGTTGCCGATGCCCGAACTGTCCACCTGCTGGCACTGCGTCAAATGCGTGATGTTGTACACGCTGATGTGGTCGGGCAGCGACAGACAAGTCGGGATAATCAGTTGCGCCGGAGCCTGGTCGTCGTCTGACGCCGAGTCGCTGCTTTCACTGCTGGAACCGCTATCGCCATCGCCATCTCCGTCGCCGTCGCCCGGCAGGTCATCGGTCGGCGGGGGCGGCGGGGGCGGCGGCACATAGACACGCTCATACGCGCCGATATCGCAGGCGGACCCTTGGGGGCGATACACGCCGTTTTGGCTGGTTGTCGTGTAGGCTGTGCAGTCGCCAGCCGCGTCGACCGCCGGGCTGTTGGACGGCAGCGGGAAATGCGGCAGCGCCCCGCCAGCCTTGCTCGGGCTGGATGGCAGCTGCGGATTCGCGCTCGAAGGCGAGCCGCCGCAACCGTTGTTGCCGATGATGTTGTTCTCGTTGGTGGGCAGCGTCCCGCCGCTGGTGAGCACACAGTCATTGGTCGCGCCATAGAGGATGCTGTTGCGCAAATGGTTTGTGCTCGCACCAAAATTGATGCCGTCCTTAACGGTCACATGGGACACGTGATTTGTGGCCGTAGCGCCCGTGATCTTTCCAAAACTGATGCCGTAGCCCCCGTTCCCGTAAATGGTGACGTTAGTGATGCGTGCTGTTATAGTCCCGGTGCTATCCGGAGAGACAAAAATCGCGGCTTTGCTCCCGTGATTGTTGGCGACGACGCTGCGGCTGATGGTTAAATCGCCGTTCGTATGCGAGATCGCTGACGTTTTATCGCTGCCGCCCTGTCTCACGCCCGAATTGTTGTAAAAGTGACTGTTCTGGATGGTCAGGTGGCCCTCACTGAAGATCGCTCCCGCTTGTCCGGAATAGGTGATGGCGCTGTCCTTGATGACGACGCCGTCGAGCAGCAACCTGCCGCGTCCGTGATGAATCGCGCCGCCGTAGTCTCCGCTTCCGTTTTCCAGCGTCAAGTTTCGCAGCGTGAGATTGGCGCCGGTGAAGGTATCCAGGATGTGGGTGCTGTCTCCTCCGCTGATTGTGTTGTTGTTGCCGTCAATCGTGATGTGAGACTCGACGCCTGGCAAAGCTGAGGTGATGGTGATTTTCGCGTGGCCGCTGGGAATGACGATTGTGTCCAAGCCCGCGGCGCCAGTGCCGTCCGCGCCGTCTTTGCAGGTGACGCCTTCGGGTTTGGCCGCGCCGTTGGCTTCGTTGATGGCTTGGGCCAGGGTGCAGCCGCTGCCGACGGTGATTTCATTGGCGAAGGCGGGCAAAGCCGGCAGCAGCAGGATCAGCGCGACAAAAATGGATTTGAAGAGAAGGGGGGAGGGAAAATCAAGTAAGGCAGTATTGTTACGGGGTATTACGGGGGGGGGGGGGGGGGGGGGAGGGT
>DAOUJB010000255.1:0-5725 GCA_034423155.1 Anaerolineae bacterium
GTTTTCACATCGTGCATGCGCTGGCGATACTGGGCGTGATGCTGGCGGTGTATCGGCGAGCGGTCGCGGGCGCATATCGTGGCGGCGAGGCGGCTGGCTGGGCGGTGGAAGGCGCTGCCAGGCTGTGGCACTTCGTCACAGTCGCCTGGATTCTGTTTTATGTGGTGCTCTACTGGCTGCGCTAAAATGATTCGCCATCTGCGACTGTACTTGTAGGGGCTGGCCGCTGGCTCGCCCGCAATGCCAAACGAAGTCGCTGGCAGGAGGCAAGAGCGAACAATGGATAAACCAGGAATGACGCGGGCGATACCAGCGATGATCGTGGGTTTCATCGGCTCGCTGGCTATCGTCTATGCCTTGCGCACTCTGCAAAATATGGACCCCGTGTGGATGAATGCCGAAACCAGCGAAGGCGCGCAGGTGGGCTTGATCCTGGCGGCTTTTGTCTCTATGGCGACCTTCATGTGGGGCGTCGGTGCCTTCGACCCCAAGATGAGCGAACACGGCGAGCATGCGCATGAAGAAGAGGCTGCGCCAGAAAAAGACTTCGGCTTGCGCACGACAGGTCCCGTATTCCGCGCTGGCAAATGGGGCTGGGACATGGCTTGGCGCATCATCAACGATTCCCCCAAACCAATGCGCTTCCCTTATCTGGACTTCGGCATATTGCCGCTGCGCTGGCTAATCAATGTGCTGTGGTTCTGCCTTTGGCTGGGCATTTTTGGCGGCTGGCGTTTCTTCTTGGGCGCGATCGCCGGCATCCCCGGCACAGTTGGCGTTATGTTGATGAGCCTTTCCTGCTTGTGGCAGACGATGGCTTTTTATGCCGGGCAGCTATTTCTGGTATTGACGCTGGCGGTCATCACCACCATCGTGCTGTTTACGGCGGCGCTGCTGCCGCATGGCTTGAGTTTGCAGATCGCCCATGAGCCCAATGCCGACTTTGCCGCCAATGGCTTCGGCGACTTCATCGTCCCCATCCAGGAGATTCTGGGGCTGGTCTTGCCGCCGGAGGACTTCGCCAACCAGACGATCGAAGGCACGAGTCAATTCACTGTGCTGCTGGGCTTCATTTTGGTGATTTTTGTTTCGCTGGCGCTGGCGACAGGTGGCATCGCCGTATTCTTCTATTTGGCGCATCGCGGCGTGCGCGAGGCAAAAGAGCTCGACCCGACCGACGGGCAGCGCACACAGATTCTGCCCATCCGCGAGACCGGCAAGATCGCCGGCGGCGTGGCTGCTGTCATCCGGGCCATCCCGCGGGCTATCGGCTATCAGAAATAAAGCGAGAGACAAAACATGGCACAACTGACAGCCGACCAGCTAGCCGCGCCCGACCATGACGATCACGGGCACATGAGCGTCGAAGACAGCAACAACAACCTCAAGCTGGGTGTCTGGCTCTACCTGGCTTCCGAGGTCGTCATCTTTTCCATCATGATCGTTGGCTATGTGTTGCTGCGCATCAACGAGCCGGATGTCGTGGCGGAGGCGCACGAACAGCTGGGCGTTGGGCTGGTGACCGCCAATACCTTCGTCTTGCTGGCCAGCAGCTTCTTCATGGTGATGGGCTTGCGCGCCATGCAACAGGGCAACCGCAACGGCATGCTGCGCTGGATCGGGCTGACGGCGCTGGGCGGCATCATCTTTCTCGGCGGGCAATACATCGAATACAGCGAGCTTTCGCACCTGGGCATCGTGCTGGGCTACGACCTGGAATCGCAATGGAGCACGCTGGGCATGCGCTTCTATGCGCCGACAGCTTTCCATGGCGCGCATGTCTTCGTTGGCGTGCTATGGGCGCTGGAGGTGATGCGGCGCGGCGCGAAAGGTCGTTATGATCACAACCCGATCGGCATTGAGATGTTCGGACTCTATTGGCACTTTGTCGATGTCGTCTGGATCATGCTGTTCACGCTGATATACCTGGTTTAGGGAGCGCATCATGGCGCAAGCGACACATCAAGACGCCGATCATCACAGCAATACCGTGGCGCTGCTGGGCAGGCAGATCACAGTCGAAGGCGGCATCTATACAGTTGTCTTCGTCGCATTGGCGATTCTGACGGTCATCGAAGTGGTCAGCGCCGAGGGCCTCAAAGGCGCGATTCACGATGCCCCGGATGCCGCCGCCACGCTGCAAGCCATCAAAGCCGCTATTTTGCTCTTCATCGCCGTCATCAAATCCACGCTGGTCATCTGGTTCTACATGCACCTGCGTGATGAAAAGCCGCTGCTGGCTGTGGTGTTGCTGCTGCCGCTGCTCATCGCCGGCTTGTCGATCCTCTACTTGCTAGCCATTCCCCCAGGCGGCTATAGCGTGTGATGGCGCGCTGACATCCACTGTCGGAACAAAGCGGGCGCTGCCTGTGTTATAGTTGCTGCAAGTCCATGCGGGAGGCTGAACATGGCGATCAGAGAGTTGCCGCGCGTCAAATCGAAACAATATACCGTCGATGATGTCTGGGCGTTGGAATGCGACCCCGCCAACGAGGACCGCTATTTCTACCTGATTGACGGCGAATTGCATGAGGATCCGATGACAAATAGAACGCATGCCCGTCTGGCTATCAGAATTGGTCGTTACCTGGATATCTATGCTGAGGAAACGGGCTTGGGCGAAGCGCATGTGGAAGGCAGTCATCGACCCGCAGACGGCAGCGAGACTTTGTTGCAGCCAGATGTCTCGTTTACAAGGTTTGAGCATCTGGCCGACTCGCCCTTAGCCTCATATATCCGTACCATGCCCGACCTCGCGGTTGAAATCAAGTCGCCCAGCAACACCATGTTTCAACTGCGCCGCAAAGCCGAAACCTACCTGAGACACGGTAGCGAAATCGTCTGGCTTGTCTTGCCTGAACAACGCGCAGTCGAAGAGTGGCAAATGGGCGATGAAGAGCGAATGCAGCAAAAGCTCATTGAGCGCGATGACAAACTGGACGGCGGGGCTGCCCTGCCCGGCTTCACGCTGGAGCTGAGCCTGCTCTTTCCTTTGGATACCTAGGGGGCAAATCATGGCGGTTCGCGAATTGCCGCGCGTCAAATCGAAACAATATACCGTCGATGATGTCTGGGCATTGGAATGCGATCCCGCCAACGAGGACCGCTATTTCTACCTGATTGACGGCGAATTGCTCGAGGATCCTATGCCGAGTCCTGCTCACGGCGAGCTAGCAAACCTGATTGCATTCTACATGACGCAGTTCGTGCTGCCACGCGGCATTGGCAAGGTCTTGGCTGAGACAAGCGTGGCAGCCTATCCCGGTTCAGCGACCTGCCTTGTTCCGGATGTTTCCTTTGTGAGCGCGGACAATGCGCCGTCACTGCCGCCTGCTACCTATCTGCCTACCATGCCCGAAATCGCCGTTGAGATCAAGTCGCCAAGTAACACCATAGCTCAGTTGCAGCGCAAAGCGGATGCCTATTTGCGACATGGCGCGACCATCGTCTGGCTGGTCATCCCTGAACGGCAGGGGGTCGAGCAGTGGCAGTTGGACGCGGATGGGGCGATGCAGCAATTCTTCATCGGGCGCGATGGCCTGCTGGACGGCGGGGCTGCCCTGCCCGGCTTCACGCTGGAGCTGAGCCTGCTCTTTCCTTTGGATACCTAAGGGGCAAATACCATGGCGATCAGAGAGTTACCGCGCGTCAAAACGAATCAGTATACCGTCGATGATGTCTGGACGTTGGAATGCGACCCCGCCAACGAGGACCGCTATTTCTACCTGATTGACGGCGAATTGCTCGAGGATCCTATGCCGAACCGCACACATGGCAGCCTCGCGCTGCTGCTAGGACACCATATGCTGTTGCATGTGCAGCCTCGTGATCTGGGCGAAGTGAATGTCGAGGTGGGCTATCACCCCACCGACGCTGACGACACTGTTCTCTTGCCCGATGTAGCTTTTGTCAGCCATGCGCGATTGCAAGGTTCGTCCCCCGACAGCTATGTGCCAGCCATGCCCGAAATCGCCGTTGAGATCAAGTCGCCCGGCAATAGCATGGCGCAGCTGCGGCGCAAAGCCGAAACCTACCTGAGACACGGTAGCGAAATCGTCTGGCTTGTCTTGCCTGAACGACAGGGGGTCGAGCAGTGGCAGTTGGACGCGGATGGGGCGATGCAGCATTTCTTCATCGACCGACAAGGCGCGCTGCATGGCGAGGCTGCCTTGCCCGGCTTCACGCTGGAGCTGAGCCTGCTCTTTCCTTTGGATACCTAGGGGGCAAACCATGGCAGTTCGCGAATTGCCGCGCGTCAAATCGAAACAATATACCGTCGATGATGTCTGGGCATTGGAATGCGACCCCGTCAACGAGGACCGCTATTTCTACCTGATTGACGGCGAACTGCTCGAGGATCCTATGCCGAACTGGAACCATGGCAATCTGGCTGCTCTATTCGCTCATCTGTTGCTGCAATTCGTCTTGCCACGCAATATCGGCAAAGTAACTGTCGAAGCAGGCATGCATCCGCATTACTCGCGGCGCACGCTGCTTATGCCCGATGTTGCCTTTACTCGCAATGACCGATTGCCCGACTCGCCGCCTGAAGTCTATATGCCAGCCATGCCCGACATTGCAGTGGAAATTAAGTCGCCCAGCAACAGCATGTCTCAACTGCGGCGCAAAGCCGATACCTATTTGCGACATGGCGCGACCATCGTCTGGCTGGTCATCCCCGAACGACAGGGGGTCGAGCAGTGGCAGTTGGACGCGGATGGGGCGATGCAGCAATTCTTCATCGACCGACAAGGCGCGCTACATGGCGAGCCAGCCCTGCCCGGCTTCACGCTGGAGCTTAGCCTGCTCTTTCCAACAGATGACAACGGAGAAGACCATGCCGGTTGAACTAACTTTGGGCGAAGGAACACGCACGACAATCCGCATCCGCGGGCACGAATGGCATGCCGACGAGCCCTTGGAAGCTGGCGGCAGCGACGCAGGACCCACGCCAGGCGAGATGATGCTGGGCGCGCTCGGCTCGTGCATGGCGATCACTTGCCGACTATATGCCGAGCGCAAAGGCTGGGACTTGCAAAGGGTGGATGTGGCGCTGGATTATGAGCGCTTCCGCGGACGCGATTATCCTTCGCACGCAGGCGACGATCTATTTGTGCACGAAGTCCGCGAGGCCTTGGTTTTTCATGGCGATCTGGATGACAAGCAGTTGGCGCGTCTGCGCGATATCGCTGGCAAATGCCCCGTGCACCGCCTGCTGGCGTATCCGACCTATTTTGTCGATCTGGCGCAGGACGAAGACTAGCTGCGCCATTCACTCGATGCGATACAGCAGCAAGGCGCTTTTTCCAGCGGGCTTGGCAAATTCTGCGACTGGGATCAAGTCGACTGATTTCAGTCTCGCCATATTGATCACACCCGGCGTCTCCAGAACAATGTAGTAGTTATCATGCAGCGCCGCTTGTTCGGGCAGGTGGTCATTCAAGAATCTGGCGCGCCGCTCGCTTGCCAATACATTGGGGCAGCGCACCGTCACGCGCTCGGTCTGCGCCACATACAAGCGCAGGCTGGCGCAATTGCTGAACGCGCCTTCGACCTGAATAGCCGCATCAGCCGCCAGGTTGTCCAGCAAGACGACCAGTTCTGGAAGGCCGAAGCCGGCCGAGTCGGTTTCAAAGTAAGCGGTGCGATCGCCAGATGGCAAGGCTGCGGCAGCCGGATCGGTGTAGAGCCGGTGCAGGCTGGGCGCGGCGAAAGTGACTGTCCA
>DAOUJB010000256.1:0-1709 GCA_034423155.1 Anaerolineae bacterium
CGGCGCGTCTTGGACTTCTCGGCGCGGAAGGTCGGTCCAAAACAATATACCTTGCCAAAAGCCGCGATATTGGCTTCGTTGTAGAGTTGCCCGGTCTGCGCGAGGAAAGCCGACTCGCCAAAATAGTCGACCTCGAAGAGCGTCGTGGTCTCTTCACCGGCCGCGGGCGTGATGATCGGCGTATCGACCAGCAAAAATCCTTCATTGTCCAGCCAGTCGCGCATGGCTTTGATGATGGTGGCGCGCACGCGCAATATCGCCCACTGCCGGTTGCTGCGCACCCACAAATGGCGGTGATTCATCAAGAATTCGGTGCCGTGTTCTTTGGGCGTGATGGGATACTCTTGCGCCAACTGCACCAGCTCCAGCGAGCGAATGCCGATTTCATAGCCGCCGGGCAGGCCGGGCGCGCGTTCGTCCGCCCGCACGACGCCATGCACGATAATCGCCGATTCCTGCGTCAAGCTCCGCGCCAGTTCAAAGTCCTCGGGCTGCATCTCGCGCTTGAAAGCCACGCATTGCGCTTGCCCGCTGCCATCGCGCAGCAAGATGAATTGCAGGCGGCCTTTGCCCGTGCGGCTGTAGACCCAACCCCGCAATGTAACCTCTTGCCCGACGTAGGCGGCGATATCCTTGATGCGAATGAGATGGCTCAATTGTCGTGTCCTTCCGCGCGTTGACGCATTGTCGCCGCAAATTATAGCATAGCCCGCGCGTCGATCACCTCGCCGACAGCCGCCCGCAGCAGCCGGTCGTGCAGCGCCAGTCCCAGCCCGTGCTGTTCGGGGGCTCTGGCCAGGATAACCGCCACGCCAGCCTTGTCAAGCGCGCGCAAGCCGGCGAAGAGTCGTTCAGCCGCTTGCTCGCTGTTGCTGCCCAGGCTCTCGATTCGGTTGTCCAGATCTTTGAATTGCTCGGCATCGCGCTGGCTGAGCAGCAATCCGACCCGCCTGTGTCTGGCGATTTCGGCGCGCATGGCCGCATATACCGCCGCATCATCGCCACGAAAAAGCAGCAGGCGCGCTCGTGGCGAATAATGTTTTAGCAGCGTGCCGGGCGCTGGAATGGCTGCATCGACATCGTCGGCAAAATGCGGCGTATATTGCAAGTCGGGCAGCAGCGAGCGCAATGCCTCCAGCGAGATTCCGCCAGGTCGCAGCAGGCGCGGCGGTTCGTCCACCAGGCTGACGATGGTCGATTCGACGCCGATGCGCGTGGCTCCGCCGTCCAGCACCAGATCGACTTTGTCAGCCAGATCGTCCAGCACATGCGCTGCGCTGGTCGGGCTGGGGCGCGAGAAGGTATTGGCGCTGGGCGCTGCGATCGGCACGCCGGCTGCTTTGATCAAGGCGCGAGCCACAGCGTGGTCGGGCATGCGCAGGGCGACTGTATCCAGGCCAGCGCTCAGGTTGTCGGGGATGCGCGTGGACTTCCGCAGCACCAGGGTCAGCGCGCCGGGGAAGAAGCGCCGACTCAGCAGCGGGACCGCCGCCGGCACATCGCTCGCGACCAGTGGCAGTTGCGCCATCTCGGCGATATGCACGATGAGCGGGTCGCTGGCCGGGCGGCCTTTGGCGCGGAAGATGCCGCTCACAGCTGCCGCGTCCCAGGCATTCGCGCCCAAGCCATAGACCGTCTCGGTGGGGAAAGCCACCAATCCGCCGGCGCGGATGACAGCTGCCGCCTGCGCGATTTGGGCTGGATCGGGC
>DAOUJB010000257.1:0-5755 GCA_034423155.1 Anaerolineae bacterium
ACATCTTGCCAATAGGTCGATATGCCCGACATGGCGAAGGCGTTGTAAATCATGGCGATGAAGAGCACGCCCAGCATCGAGCCGAGAATCGAGCCCGCCCCGCCATTCAAATCCGCGCCGCCGATGACCACCGCCGTGATGACGCGCAGCTCCAGATTCTGCCCATAACTGTTATTAGCCGCGTTGAACTGCGAAGCCACGATAATGCCCGCCACCGCCGCCAGCGCGCCGCTCAACATGTACACGAAGACCAGGTAGCGCTCGACATTGATGCCCGACATGCGCGCCGAGCGCCGATTGCCGCCGATGAAGTAGGACAGGCGCCAAAAACGATGATGCCGCAGCAGGTAGCCTGTCAGCAGCGCCAGCGCCAGCCAGATGAACACCGAATAGCGCAGCGTGAAGCCGCCCATGTCGATGCCCGCCTGCCCGAATATCGCAAAGCCCTCCGGAAATCCAGATACCGGCGAGCCGCCCGTGATGATGATGTTGACGCCGCGCAAAATGAGCAATATCGCCAGCGTCGCAATGAAAGGATGAACGCGGAACTTGTTGCTGATGAAAGCGTTGATCGCGCCAATGACCGCCCCCGCCGCCAGAGTCAGCAGTATCGCAACAAGAATCGGCACGCCCGCCAGCATCAGCAAGCCAACCACAATCGCGCTGAAGGGGTAGATGCCCGCCACCGACAGGTCAATGCCCGCGGTGATGATGACGATGGTCATGCCCAGCGCGATGATGGCTTCGGGCAAGAAGTTGACGAACATCACATTGATATTGGGCAGCGACAGAAACACCGGAAAGTTCAGCTGCACGATGATGGCGAAAACGACGATCGCCAGCGCCAGCCCGCCGACCTGCAAGGTCTCTAGCGAAAAACGCCGCAGCAAACCCGCGTCCGCCGCCTGTTTCGTCCGCAATGCCTGCACATCCTGCATGGCCCAACTCCGTGATTTCCGCTATTCTGTCGTAGGCGCGACCTATTAGCTTATCTGTATTCGCGCCCCATTCGACGAGTCTCGAACAGGTCGCAAATCCTCCCTCCGACCCGACGGGGCTACCGAGGGGGATCGAGCGGGCGAATTGGTAAATCGCTCCTATTGCACTGCATGGCGCATGACCTCCGCCTGCGAAATGTTGTCGCCAGCCAGGATCGCCGAGATGCGCCCCTCGCGGAAGACGACTACCCGGTCGCTCAAGCCCAGCACCTCTGGCAATTCCGACGAAATCACAATGACGCCCACGCCGCGATTCGCCAGGTCGCGCAAAGCTTGATGAATCTTGACCTTCGCGCCCACATCCACACCGCGCGTCGGCTCGTCGGCCAACAGCGCCTTCGGGTTTGCGCTCAGGCACTTGGCCAGCAATGACTTCTGCTGATTGCCGCCACTCAGGCTATTCACGGACAGCAAGTCATCGCGCGGGCGGATGTCATTGCGCTGCATGGCCTGCCCCGACTCGGCCGCGATTGCCTTGTGCCGCAGCATGCCCAGCGCGTCGACAAAGCGACCCAACGCCGACGACACGATGTTCTCGCGCATGGTCATCGACAGGAACAAGCCCATCACCTTGCGGTCTTCGGTCAGATAGACGATGCCTTTTTCGATGGCTTCCCGCGGCGACTTGATGTCCAGCCGTTCGCCCGCCAGGGCAATAGAACCGCTGCTATAGCTGTCCGCGCCGAAGATCGCCCGCGCCACTTCTGTCCTGCCCGCGCCCACCAGCCCGGCGATGCCCAGAATCTCGCCTTTGCGCAAACTGAAGCTGATGTCGTGAAATAGCGGGGGATGGCTTAGCTCGCGAACTTCCAGGATAACCTCGTCGCCGACGACGCCTTTTGGCGGGTACAGGTCGTCAAAACTGCGTCCGACCATCATGCGGATGATTTCATCGGGGCTGCTGTCCGCCGGCTTTGCTGTGCCAACCATCTCGCCATCGCGCAGAACGGATATGCGGTCGGCAATGCGAAATACCTCACCCAGCTTGTGCGAGATGAAGACAATCGCCACGCCCTGCGCTTTCAGGTCGGCGATGATGCCATAGAGCCGGTCGACCTCACTTTCGGACAGCGCCGATGTCGGCTCGTCCATGATGATGACTTCGGCCTCAAAAGAAATGGCTTTGGCGATTTCTATGATTTGCTGAATGCCGACGCTGTAATTTCCGACCAGCTCCGTTGGCGAAATATCGACGCCAATGCGCGCAAACAAGTCTTGCGCATCCGCATTGAGCCGCTGCCAGTCGATCATGCCTAGGGCTTTCGTGGGTTCGCGCCGCACAAAGATATTCTGCGCCACGGTCATATTCGGCGTCAGACTCAGTTCCTGGAAAACCACGCTGATGCCCAATTGCCGCGCCTGCCAAACATCGGCCGGGTTTATCGCCTGTCCCTTGAGCAGAATCTCGCCGGCGTCGCGCGTGTGAATGCCGCCGATAATGTTCATCAGCGTCGACTTGCCCGCGCCATTTTCGCCCACCAGCGCATGAACCTCGCCAGCCTCTACGGCGAAGGACACATCGTGCAGGACGCGATGGCTGCCGAAGCTCTTGCTGATTGACTTGACTTCCAGCGCGGGAGGCATGGCGTTTCTAGTCCTCGTCGCGGTCGCGCCGGCGGTAGGCGTCAATCATGATCGCCACGACCAGGATGCCGCCCATGATGACATTCTGCGCGTTCGGCGAGCCCTTGAGCAGCACAAAGCCATTGTTGATCAGCGCCAGCAGAAAGACCGCCAGGGTCGTGCCGATGACGCTGCCGGTGCCGCCGCGCAAGCTCGCCCCGCCGATGACCGCCGCCGCAATCGCCTTCAACTCCGCGCCCAGCCCAAACTGAAAGAAGCCCATCGACAAGCGCGAGGTCATGAAGATCGCCGCCGAGCCCGCCATCAAACTGCAAAAGATATAGCCGCCCATGGTGATCATGGCCACGCGAATGCCCGTCAAGCGCGCCGCTTCGGGATTCGTGCCGATGTAGAACGACTCTCGCAGCGGACGCCAGTTGCGCAACAGCAACGCGAGTATCACCACCACCGTCAGCCCGATATACACCATGTAAGGCACATTGAAGAGCCTGCCCTGCCCAATCGCCTTGTAGGCATCGGGCAAGCCGGACACAAAATAGCCGCTTGTCAGAACGGTGGCGATGCCGCGCGCAACCGACATCATGCCCAGCGTGACGATAAAAGGCGCAATTTTCAGATAAGCAACAAAGAATCCGTTGATCGCACCGCACAGCGCCGACACGCCCAAGCCCAGGCCTATCGCCAGCGGGATGCCAACGCCATCTTGCAGCAGCATGGTCGTCGCCACCGCCGTCAAGCCCAGCACCGAGCCGACCGACAAATCAATGCCCCACAGCAGCAGCACGACCGTCATGCCCAGCGCCATCAGCAGGTCATAAGTCATGCCTGTTACGACAAAGGTGAGGTTGCGGCTGGATAGAAAAGCCGGCGTCAACAGGCTGAGCGCGATAGAGATGGCGAGTATGAGCAAAGCCAGGATGACCGAGCGGTCGTTCAATAGCCGCGCCAACAGCGACTTTGACTTGTCAGGCAAGCCAGGGATTTTGATCATTTCGCGCGGAACCAAGCGCAGTCCCCACTCGCCAGCGCAGCAATACGCCAGCGAGCGAGAACGCGCCAGGATTTCAGCTACTCAAAGGTCGGCGGATTCTTGAACGGGTCGATGTCGTCGGGACCCAGAATCTGCACGCCAGTATCGATCAGCGAGGCATAAGGACCAAAGCCCGTGCCAGCCGTCACGCCGGTTTCGTGCCGCGCGCCATAAGCCAGCAGCATGCCCATGTAGCCCATCAGGTAGGGATTCTGACCCACCGTCGCGCGGATCTCGCCGCTTTCGATCAGCTCAAGCACAGGCAGGCCAAAGTCGAAGGCCATGATGTCGATCTCGCCGACGATGCCCAGGTTGCGCACAGCTGCCGCCGCGCCAGGTCCGGGATTGCCATGCGACGCGAAGATGACATTGATAGTCGGGTTGGCTTGCAGCATCGCCGTGATGGCCGTTTCCGCGCCGTCCACGCGCCCCTCGTCGTTGACGATCTGCACGACTTCCGCGCCGGGCGCAGCCGCTGCCAGGCAGTCTTCAAAGCCGGCTACGCGCTTGCCCAAATGGTCGGGACCGGGGAAGGTCGAAATGCCCACGCGCGCCGCGTCACCATGCCATTCCGCCACAGCTTGCCCAGCGCTACAACCAGCGTTGTAGTTGTTCGTGCCAGCGAATGCCAGGCGGTCGCTGCCCGGGGCATCCGAGTCGAAGAGGACGACCGGGATGCCAGCCGCGATCGCGCCGTCTATGGAGGCGTTCATGGTCTCGGCATCGCCCGCTGTCGCCAGGATGCCATCCACGCCGCGCGCCGTCAGCTGTTCAATTTCGCGCGCTTCCAGCGATGCGTCCCACTCGGCGGGACCCAGCAGTTGCACCTCAATATGGTCGCCGATGCGGGCGGCCGCGTCCACCATGCCGGCATACGCCCAGTTGAAAAACTCCGAACCTTTCAAGAATACGACCATGCCGTAGGTCTCGGCGTCCTGCGCCATGGAGGGCACAGACCCGGCGACCATTGCCGCCAGCAAGAATATAACAATGAGATACCGCGATACAGATTTCATATGACTTTCTCCGTTTCAGATTAGGTTGGACAGGATGATGCAGGGTAGCGCCGGGATTATCGGTGCAGAGCCTCCTTCCCGCAGAGGTGGCCAGAGTTGACCGAAATGATACCCAGCTTCAGGCAAAACGGTGAATCGTGGCGGGGACCTCCACAAAAGGACTCGTCGAAGGGGCGAAAACCATCCCCGCGACCCATCAGGGCAGCCCGAGCCTAGGCCGACAAGACTCGCTCCGCCTGGACGATGAAGCGGTCGACCATGTCATCCAGCGCGAAGACACCTTGCCCGATCAAGAAGGTGTGCACCTTGTTGTTGAAGTTCTCGTGCCAATGCCCGGGTATGGCGTCTTTGCCATAAACCGCGCCCCAGATGCTGCCAGCCGTCGCCGCCGTGCAGTCGTTGTCCAAGCCCATCGCCACCGTCTCGCCGATGACCTTGCTGTAATCTTCGCCGCCGATGGTCAATCCCCAGATCGTCAGCACGGCGTTGTTGATGGCGTGGACCTTGTGCATGCCGGGATAGCGGGCATCGACAGCGGCGCGGGCATCGCGATAATTTTTTATATTGGGCGCTTCGTCCAGCGACCAGCGAACTTCTTGCGCCAGGTAACAATCGGCGGGGATCTCTTCCAAGCCGATGCGCAGCGCCGCGACCGGATCATCGACTGCGAAGGCGGCTGCAATAGCTGCGGAAAAATACATCGCACCATAGATGCCATTGCGCCGGTGGCTGACATAGGCATCGCGATGGGCGAATTCCGCCGCTTTTTCTGGATAGCCAGGGGCGGCATATCCCCAGGGGTCAGAGCGGATATCCGCACCGATATACTGCACGCAAGGATTATCGACATCAGCCGCTTGCAGGGCTGGCACGCCCTTGCGC
This sequence comes from Anaerolineae bacterium, assembly GCA_034423155.1. Taxonomy (GTDB): domain Bacteria; phylum Chloroflexota; class Anaerolineae; order Aggregatilineales; family Phototrophicaceae; genus UBA6055. The sequence continues at coordinate 5,511 of DAOUJB010000257.1, forward strand.
AAGTTGTCCAGCGCAATGCCTTCGGCTGTGAAGGCGAATGGCAGGTACTTGACCCAAGCCGCGCCCAGATCGTCGGTGGTGAAATCGAGGCCATATTCTTCCAGGATGAGCAGACCCAGCTGCGTATAACAGATGTCGTCGTCGGTGGGCACGCCGTCCATTTTGGCGGGCGTGAAGTCTTCGCGCAGGCTGGTCTGGTATTTGTGTTCGTGCGGTTGCTCGGCCTGGCTCCAATAATCCACCAG
>DAOUJB010000258.1:0-2432 GCA_034423155.1 Anaerolineae bacterium
TCTTCGGTGCGCTTGCCGGGCCGGATGCCCGGGATAAAGCCGCCATTGCGCTGCAAGTTCTCCGCCAAGTTCTGGTTGCCCACCATGACCTCTGCATAGAAGAAGGTGAAGCCAACCGTCATCAGGAAGAAAGTGCCCCAATACAGCAGCCCCTGCTGGTTGCCGAAGGTCGTCTGGATGGTGTTGCCGACCGCGCCAGGTGGAAACAAGCTGGCGATAATGGCCGGGAAGGTGATGATCGACTGGGCGAAGATCAGCGGGATCATGCCCACCGGATTGACGCGCAGGGGGATGAAGCTGTCTTGCTGGGCAAATTGTCGATTGCCGCGCACGCGCCGACCATACTGAACCGGCACGCGACGCACGCCTTCTTGGATCACCACCACAGCCAGCACGCTGAGCACCGTGATGACGATGAAGAGCGCCAGGTTATAGAGCGTTCGGTCGGGCTGCTGCGTCAACAGCTGGATCAAGTTCTGCGGAGCTTGCGCCACAATGCCGGCGAAAATGATGATGGATATGCCGTTGCCGATGCCCTGCTCGGTGATCAATTCACCCAGCCAGATGGCGAACATCGTGCCGGCCGTCATGGTTGTCAGCACCGATACCGTCAGCAGGATGTTGCTGCCGATGCCAAATCCGAAGCCGGGGATGATCTCTGCGCCGGTGCCGGTCGCCAGATTGAAGATGCTGATCTGCCCCAGCGCCTGCAATACCGCCATCGGAATGGACACGAAATAGGTATAGCGCTGGATCTTTTCTTGTCCGCCGGGCTCGCGTTGGATGCGCTCCAGCGCTGGAACGATCGGCACCAGCAACTGGAAGATGATGGAAGCGGTGATATAGGGATAGACGCCGTTGGCAATGACGCTGAAGTTGGCGACCGCCCCACCCGAAAGCAGGTTCATCACCTGGATCAAGTTGCCAGCGCTGCTGCCGCTTTCAAAGACTTGTCGCAGCACACTCCGATCGACGCCCACCACCGGCACATGCGCGGCGAATTGATAGACGATCAGAATGAAGGTGGTAAAGAGCAGCTTGTTACGCACATCTGGCAAACGCCAAGCGTTACGCAATGCTTGTATCATCAGACCTTGTCCTCGTCACTCTTTGGCCGCGTGCTGGCTAGGCTTGCTCAGCCTCGGCGTACAGCCGCTGCAGATCGACCTTGCGCAGCCGTTTGACCGTTGCGCGCGCGCCCGTCACTTTCAAGGCATGAGCATGGACAGAGCCGCCGGCCGCTTCGATCTTGGCCGCGGCGCTCTTGGTGAACTTGTTGGCATGCACTTCCAGCTTCTTGCCCAGCTCGCCGCGCCCCAGCACCTTGATGGGCTTTTCGGCATCGCGCACCAGGCCAGCCGCTACCAGCGCTGCGCCATCGACCACAGCGCCGTCGTCAAAGCGCGCTTCTAGCATATCGACATTCACTTCTTGAAAGACAATGCCGAAGATATTGGTGAAGCCGCGTTTGAAAGGCAGACGTCGCACCATGGGCAACTGGCCGCCTTCAAAATACGGACCTTTGCCACCGCCACTGCGCGCGCCTTGGCCTTTGTGGCCGCGACCGGCTGTTTTGCCTTGACCAGCGGCGATGCCCCGGCCGACGCGCCTGCGCCTGCGCTTGCTGCCTTTGTCCGGCTTCAAATCATGCAATTTCATGTCTGTACCTCTTCCACCGCCACCAAATGGCTGACCTTGGCGATCATGCCCCGGATTTGCGGCGCGTCTCCAATGAGCACCGATTGACGCATCCGCCGCAAGCCCAGCGATTGCACAGTCGCTTTCTGGCGGCTGTTGTAGCCGATCGGGCTTTTGACCAAGGTGACTTTCAACATTTTTCCTGTGCGCTCAGGCATTGTCGGCTCCTTCGCGGCGGCGCTCCCAGAATGGCGCGACTTCGTGGGGACGTTTGCCCCGCATCTCGGCGATGCGCGCGGCGCTGCGCAGTTGTTTGAGCGCATCCAGGGTGGCCATGGTCACATTCAGCAAGTTGGCGCTGCCCTGGCTCTTGGTCAAGATGTTGCGAACGCCGACCACCTCGAGCACAGCGCGAACGCCACCGCCAGCGATGACGCCGGTGCCTGGCGCAGCCGGCTTCAACAGCACGCGCGCCCCGCCATGACGCCCGGTCACGGTGTAGGGGATGGTCGTGCCAGACAGGGCGACCGTTTCGATATTGCGACGCGCCCGCTCCGATGCTTTGCGGATGCTATCGGGCACAGCGCGCGCCTTGCCGATGCCAATGCCGACTCGGCCTTTGCTGTCGCCAACAACCACCACGGTGCGAAAGGCGAAACGACGTCCGCCCTTGATTACTTTCGCCACGCGGCGGATATCCACCACGCGCTCGTCAAATTCGTCGCGTTCTTCGTCTCGGCCGCGACGCGAATCTCGCCTTCTGCGATCTGCCATCTTTTCAACTCCCGCCTAAA
>DAOUJB010000259.1:0-6205 GCA_034423155.1 Anaerolineae bacterium
GAACAGCGCTCGCAAGAGATCGTCAATGTCGTCAACGAAATCCGCAAGGAATGGGACAAATACACCGGGCAGATGGACAAGCTGGAACGACGATTCAAAGGCATGAACGACGATTTCAACGCGCTGACCGGCACGCGAACCCGGCAGATGGACAGAAGATTCGTCAGGATCGACAGCTTCACACAAGACACGGCCTTGCATGTCGGTGGCGACACCGAGCCGAGCCTGCCGCAGCCGAGAGATTAGATTACCGCTTCGACCTCCGCGCACTCCTGCGCCAGCCCCAGCAAGGTCTTCGCGATCAGCTCGGGATTGTGGCGGATGGTGTCTTGCTTCTGCCAAAGCGCGCGCTTGCCCGATTTTGTATCGGCGACATCAGCCAGCACCGGTTTGACATTCATGGTCTTGATCTTGTGAATCTCGTCCGGCGTCGGCAACAGCACATTGACTTTCTCGCGGGCATACAATTCCAATAGCTCGCTGCTGGGGCGCGTCGAATTGAGCACGACATAATCCAGGATGCCCAAACCTAGATAAGAAACAACCTGCTGCACATGGTCGGACAGCGAATAGTCGTCAGTTTGACCGGGCTGGGTGGTGGTGTTGCAGACATACACCTTGAGGGCGCTGGAATCGCGGATGGCTTGCGAGATCTCTTTGAACGCCAGGCAGGCGATGACGGTGGTGAAGAGACTGCCAGGACCGATGGTGATCAAGTCGGCCTGCTGCAGCGCCTCCAGGCAGGGCGCGTAGGCAGTGGCTTCGGGATTCTGCACGAAGATGCGCTTGATGGCGGCTTTGTCCAGCTGGCGCACATTGAATTCCTGCTCGACGATCGTGCCATCCATCAGCTCGGCGCAGATGTGGGTATTCTCTTCGGTTACTGGGTAGATGCGCGCCTGCACATCCAAAAAACGGCTGATTTGCCCGATAGCGGTGGTGAAACTGTCGGACATCTGCGTCAGCGCGGCGATGAACAGATTGCCGAATGCCATGCCATCCAGTTGGGCGTTGCCGGGCGCGGCGATGCGATGCTGCATCACGCGAGTCAGCAGCGAGTCGTCATCCAGGGCGAGGGTCGCCAGGGCGTTACGGATATCGCCAGGCGCTGGTATCTGGGCGAATTCGCGGACGATGCCCGTGCTGCGTCCCGTATCGGTTACGGCGATGATGCCTGTGAGTTCCTCTGTGTGGCGCTGCAGGCCATGCATGATCTGCACCGCGCCCAAACCACCACCGATAGAAACCACTTTCAGCCCGGATCTTCCCATTGCCGCCTCGATATCTTGCCTGGATAGGCGCTCAGTATAGCGCAAAATGACAGGCGCGTTGGACGGCGTACTGCCAATAGTTTGCGCCCTGCTCGCTCGCTTAGATGTGTCATAATGCCAGTGAATATCGGCAGCGAATATAGGTGGGCGAATCTTGGCTGTGCCACAGCTTGAGCGAGCGGCTTTCTGGGTTATTCTGGTCGGTTATCTCTTGATCGGCACGCTGTATGCCATATACACGCCGGCCTGGCAAGCGCCTGACGAGCCAGCGCATTACAACGCCATCCGCCAGGTGGCTGAACAAGGCTGCTGCCCGCGCATCGATTCTGGCGACTGGGACAGCGCTGTGCTGTCGCTGTTGACCAGCACGCGTTTCGCGCCCGAGCACCTGCACCTGTTGCCCGGCGTACAATACGAAGACCATCAGCCGCCCCTGTATTACCTGTTGGCTGCGCCGCTGTTTCAGTTGACGAATGGCGAGTTGATCCCGCTGCGGCTATTCAGCGTCGTGCTGGGAGCGGGCGTGGTCGCGCTGAGCTTCGTTATCAGTCGGCAGCTGCTGCCAGCCCAGCCGCATATCTCGCTGGCTGTGATGTCGCTGGTGGCATTTCTTCCGCAGCATGTCGCCATGCTGGCCGCCGTCAACAACGATGCGCTGGCCGAACTGCTGGTGGGCTTGTGCCTGTTGTGGAGCCTGCGCTATCTGGACGGCGAGACGCTGCCTATCTGGGCGGCGGGTGTGCTGGTCGGCGCGGCGCTCGTCACCAAGATCACAATCTACTATCTGGCGCTGCTGGTCCCGCTGGCGATCTGGCTGCGCTGGCGCGGCGAAAAACGCGAACTGCCCGAGCTGGCGCGTTCGTTGGCTACTTTTGCGCTGGTGGCCGGGACGATCGGCGGGCTGTGGTGGCTGCGCAATGCGCATGAATACCACTTCCCTGACATCCTGGCTTTGGGCGCACACGATGCGGTCGTGGCGGACCAGCTGCGCAGCGCCGACTTCATCGCTACGAATGGCTGGGGCGCGTATCTGATTGGCATGACCGGCACGCTGCTAAAGAGCTCCTTCGGGCAATTTGGCTGGATGGCGCTGCCTCTGGATGGCGTGCTGGGCGGCTGGCTTTATCGCGGGTATGGCCTGCTGCTGCTGCTAGGCGTGGCTGGCGCATGGCAGGGGATGAAGCGCATAACAAAGCCCGCGCGCATCATATTGCTAAGCGCGGTCGGGTTGGTTGTGCTGCAGACGCTCTATTACAATTTGGAATTTGTGCAATGGCAGGGGCGTTACTTGTTTCCGGCGCTGATCCCCCTGTCGCTGATCGTGGTATGCGGCGCAAATCATTGGCTGCAGCGCTGGGCAGGGGCGCGCTGGCTGCTGACGCTGGGGCTGGCTTGCCTGGCCGGCGTGGATGTGTACTTGCTATTTCGGGTGATCGTGCCGGGCTTGTCGCCCTAGGCGGTCGAATTTGGCGCAGCGACCTACTTGCTCACGCGCGTCACATAAACCTGGTCTTCCAGGTTGATTTTCACGACATCGCCGACATTGATGAACATGGGGGCGCTGACCTCGAAGCCGCTTTCCAGCTTGATCTTCTTGGTGGGGCTGTTGGCTGTGTCGCCGGCGATAGCGGCTTCGACTTCGATGACGGCATATTCCATCGTCTTGGGCAGCTCGTAGTCGATGATCTCGCCTTCGTAGCTAAGCAGCTTGATCTCCATGCTGTCTTTGATGAACTGAAGGTCATCGCCAAAGATGGCGCGATTCAGTTGCGGCTGTTTGTATGTTTCGGTATTCATGAAAGTCACGAAATCGTCATCGGCGAAGAGGTATTCGACGCGCAGGGCTTCCACGCGGATATCTTCCACGCGCTCGCCAGAATTAAAGGTCATTTCGAAGGTAGCGCCGCTGCGCAGGTCGCGCACGGTCACGCGGATGGTGGCTTTGCCGCGGCCTGGTTTGTGATGCCGGTATTCCAGCACGCGGTAGAGGTTGCTGTTCTGCGTGAAAGTCGTGCCTTTGCGCAGTTGATTGACATCGATCATGAGGGCGTGTTCCTCGCGCTTGCTGCAGACTGGCGTCAGCGCAATTATAGCAGCCGACTGGCGAGTTAATCCAGCGTGGCCACCGCTTCGATTTCCACCAGTGCGCCCACGGGCAGTCCCCCAGCCTGCACTGTCGAGCGGGCGGGCGGTTCACTCGGGAAGAACTCGGCATAGACGGCGTTGAACGCGGCAAAGTCTGCTATATCAGCCAGGAAGACGGTGGTTTTGACGACCTTGTGAAGCCCGCTGCCAGCAGCTTCCAAAACGCCTTTGACATTGTTCATAGATTGACGCGTCTGCGCCTCGATACCACCGTCGCGCAGGGACGATGTGCCCGGGATGAGCGGGATCTGCCCGGCTGTGAAGACAAAACCATTGGCGATGATGCCTTGTGAATACGCGCCCACGGCGGCTGGAGCATTTTCGGTTGCGACTACTTGTTTGGGCATGAGCTGATCCTCTTAACGATTTTCCCTGCAAGCGTGCATTGTGGTCGCTATGCTTTGGATGTCAAGGGAAAGCATACACGCAGAACACAAGTGGAAGCCGACTCCCTCGCGGCAATGTGCTATCATCTTACGCAGGCTACCAGGCAAAGGGACGAGCCATGTCGCAAGCAGACCCCAGCGCGCCAGTGAAGACCAAAGAAGAAGAGACGGCAGTCGCAGAAATGCCGGACGACCTCCACGACGATGACGAGCCGACGACGGAAGAGTTGGTCGAAATGCTGCGCGAGGCGCTGCTTGATGTGCAGGAAGGCAGAACGCGCCCATTCGACGAGTTGCTGTGCAGACTGAACGCCATTGCCGCCGAAGATGCCCAGGAGAATTGAACATAGCGTTCCTTTCGATAGGGAGTCGGAAAGACTAAGTCGAAAGTACCGATCGCTGCCTCGCGAGCTAACACGCTTGCGTCAGCTATTCCTGGTTGGCGCGCGGCCAGGGATTCGCTTGTCTGGCGTGGGTTCCCATGTCTACAAAGTCCGCCTGCCCAATCGCTCCGCCCGGCGCGGCAAGAGCGGCGGTTTCCGCGTCATCTACCAGGAACGCGATGGCATACTGGTGCTGCTGCTGTTGATTTATTCCAAATCCGAACGCGCCGACATCCCCGACGACACCATCCGCCGCGTAATCGCCGAATTCGATTAGCCTGCCATTTGCATCTATAGCACATCGTCGCTGCGGGCGATTTGGCAGATGCCTAGGCAACAAGTCACAAAGAGCAACCGTAGCGCGGCAATGTGGTATCATCATCAGAGACATAAGGGCAGAGGGCAATGTCATGGCACAAGCAGACCCCAGCGCGCCAGTGAAGACAAAAGACAAAGAGACGGCAATCTCAGAAATGCCGGACGACATCCACGACGATGACGAGCCGACAACGGAAGAGTTAGTCGAAATGCTGCGGGAGGCACTGCGAGAAGCCGACGAAGGCAAGACACGCCCGATAGAAGAATTGTTTCGCGAAATGGACGAGATCCTGGCAGAAGATGCCAACCATCGTTGACACATCTGGCCGATTCGACAGAGAGTCCCGACGTCTCCTTCGCAAATATCATTCCCTGCGCGCCGAGTTGGATCAATTGACTGAAGAGCTTTTCCGGGGCGACAGGCCAGGAGTTCGACTGAGTCGCGTCGGTCGCCATGTCTACAAAGTCCGCCTGCCCAATCGCTCTGCCCGGCGCGGCAAGAGCGGCGGTTTCCGCGTCATCTACCAGGAACGCGATGGCATTCTGGTGCTGCTGCTGTTGATTTATTCCAAATCCGAACGCGCCGACATCCCCGACGACACCATCCGCCGCGTCATCGCCGAATTTGATTAGCCTGCCGTTTGCATCTATAGTGCATTGTCGCTGAGGGCGATTTGGCAGATGCCTAGGCAACAAGTCTCAAAGAGCAACTGTCGCACAGCAATGTGGTATCATCATCAGAGATATGAGGGCAAGGTCATGGCACAAGCAGACCCCAGCGCGCCAGTGAAGACAAAAGACGAAGAGACGGCAATCGCAGAAATGCCGGACGACATCCACGACGATGACGAGCCGACAACGGAAGAGTTGATCGAACGCCTCCGACAAAGTCTGCGCGATGTAGAAGCCGGCAGAATCCGCCCAGCTCGGGAGGTCATCGGAGAAATTCGAGCCAGGCGAGCGGCTGATGCCAACGCGGGTAAGTAACTCCGCCGCATTTGATACGGACCTGAAACGACTTGAGCGGAAGTATCCGTCTGTAACCGACGAAGTGGATGTCCTGATTTCCCAATTGGAAATGGACTATCGTCCAGGCGTTCGGCTGCGTCGCGTTGGTCGCAGCGTCTACAAAGTCCGTCTGCCCAATCGCTCCGCCCGGCGCGGCAAGAGCGGTGGTTTCCGCGTCATCTATCAGGAGCGCGATGGCATTCTGGTGCTGCTGCTGTTGATTTATTCCAAGTCCGAACGCGCCGACATCCCCGACGACACCATCCGCCGCGTCATCGCCGAGTTTGATTAGCCTGCCGTTTGCATCTATAGCACATCGTCGCTGAGGGCGATTTGGCAGATGCCTAGGCAACAAGTCTCAAAGAGCAACTGTCGCACAGCAATGTGGTATCATCATCAGAGATATGAGGGCAAGGTCATGGTACAAGCAGACCCCAGCGCGCCAGTGAAAACAAAAGACGAAGAGCCGGCAATCGCAGAAATGCCGGACGACATCCACGACGATGACGAGCCGACAACGGAAGAGTTGGTCGAAATGCTGCGCGAGAGCTTGCGCGATGTAGAAGCAGGCAGAACCAGATCCGCGCGCGAGGTTATGGCCGAGATCCGCGAGATGCTTGCCGCTGATGCCAACGCAAGTTGATTACTCAGCCAGGTTTACGCGCAATTTGCGGCGCTTGGCTCGGAAGTATCC